>JBGPZS010000048.1:0-13309 GCA_041493865.1 Terriglobia bacterium | reverse complement strand
CAGATATTCGGCCCAGTTTGGCAAAGGCTCGGGCGGACTGGTCGACCTGCAAGTGCAGGACGGAGACAATCGCATTCGCATGAACGCGACCGACTTTGTGCCCACGTTGCAAAACGTGAAGGGCATCCAGATCAACAACTGGACGCCGCGGGCGTACATTTCCGGGCCTCTGGTGCGCGACAAGGTCTGGTTCAGCCTGTCGCATGAAGGCGAGACGGATTACAACGTCATCAAAGAGCTGCCGGACGGCGCGGACACCAACCGCTTATGGAGAACCGCCGACCTGGGCCGCTTGCGCATGAACCCGACTCCGGGCAATGTGCTTACCGCCAACGTGCTGCTCAACGTTCAGGATTCACAACATTCCGGAATCACGGCCTTTGATCCGATATCGATTTCGCTCAACAGCCATTCCTATCTCTATCTTGTGGGACTTAAAGACCAGATCACGGTAGCCAAGGACACGTTGATGGAGTTCGGGGCGGCTTTCCATCGCGGCCAGGGGTCGTCTCTTCCCATGGGCGACCTGCCATACGTGCTTGGAGCGGAGGGACGGTCAGGCAACTACTACATACGTAATCGGAATTACTATAACCGGACGCAGGCTTTCGCCAACCTGTTTCTGCGGCCGTGGAAATGGGCCGGGACGCACCAGTTCACGGCAGGCGGCCGGGCTGACCGCGTGATCTATCACGCGAAAATCGACCGGGGCCTGATCAAGTTTCTTGACGCTGACAACATGCTCGTGCGCGAAGTAAGTTTTTCGCAAACCCCGGCTTTCGGTCTCAGCACTTTGGAATCCAGCGCCTACGTACAGGACCGCTGGTCACCCATCCAGCGCCTCATCATTGAACCTGGGGTGCGCTGGGACCGCGACAGCTTCCTGCAACGCGACTTATTCTCTCCGCGCATTGCCGGGACGGTGCTGGTGGACCTGGCCACGGAAACAAAGATCAGCGCTGGGACCGGCATTTATTACGATCGCACGAACCTCGCTTTGGTGAGCAACGCCTCACAGGGTGTGCGGACAAGCACATTCTTTGCTCCTGATCCACGGTCCTTTTCCGACTCCTTCACGGTGGACCCGCGACTTCTCACCATGCCGCGATACACCAACTGGAGCGTGGCCATTGATAGGCGGCTTCCGGGAAAGGTATACGCGCGCGTGGAGTACCTGAGCCGCCACGGGGCCCATGGATGGGCGTTTGAGGGCCAGCCCGGCAGCGGCTTTACGCTGCTGAGCAACAAGAAGGACCGCTATGACGCCGCGCAGTTTACGCTGCGCAAAGAGTTGAAGCGCGGCTATCCCATGTTGATCGCTTACACGCGGTCAAGGGCCACGTCAAACAAGGCGGTCGACTTTTCCATCGACGCATTCCTTGAGGGAACTCAAGCAGCAGGCGGGTTGCCCTGGGACGCTCCCAACCAGTTGGTGGCGTGGGGTTCATACCCCATGCCCTGGAAATTGAAGAAATTCGATTTTGCCTGGTCCATGATCTGGCACAGCGGTTACCCGTTTGTCCTGATTGACCAGTTTGGCCAGATACTCACGGGGCCGGACCAGTTCCGCCTTCCCGACTTTTTCACCCTGGACCCGGCGGTGGAGCGCAAGTTTGTCTTTCGCGGATATCGCTGGGCGGCCCGTGTTGGGATCGATAACGTGACGGACCGATTGAATCCCTTCTTTGTCGACAACAATGTGAACTCATCAGGCTTCCTGAACTTCTTTGGCACCGGACATCGCACACTCAACGGCCGCATCCGCTTTTTGGGAAAACAACAGGCGGCTTCCACTCAGTAGATGTCCAGGTCATGCGCGGACAAAACCTTTCCTGAATAACCTGCTTTGCGCATTTCATCGATCAAAACTGCGTCCGGATCGTCCGCCGGGCGGAATAGCTGATGGTAGAGCACAAGCTGTTTTGGCGCGGCCGAAGCGGCAATACCAGCCAGTTTGACCGTGGATGTGTGGAACGTGGAGTGATATTTCTGGCGGGCAGGCGGGCGCTCCTGGAACCATTTGACCGAGTACACCTCATACAGAAGAAGATCACACCCTTGGCACGCGAGGGCGACATTGGGCGTGGGCCCCGTGTCACCGGAGATCACAATGCTGCGGTCCGCGGTTTCAAAGCGGTAGCCATAAGCAAAATCCCATGAGCCGTGAGCAACAGCAAACGCACGGACAGTAACGTTGGCATCTTTGTAGACAATTCCCGGATGAATCTCATGCGCGTTGATTCCGTAGGCTTTCGCGTTTCCGTTCTCCAGACCCTTCACGCGGACGGCCACGTCTTTCACATACGCTGCCTGTATATGCCGGGCCATCTCAGCAATGCCGGGCGGGCCGTATAGTTCCAGGGGGCCGGGCCGGCCTTCAACCGCCGGAGTGAGATAGAGGTCGGCCAGACCGGCAGTGTGGTCAGAATGCAGGTGTGTGGCGAAGACGACCCTCAGATTGCTGGGGACGAGCGCGGAGATTTTTTTGTCGCGCGCGGCAGCGGCGGCACGGCGCACCACACCCGGACCAAAGTCGACGAGATACGCGGACCCGTTGACAACCACGGCAACCGCCGGGCCAGAGCGATCAGGATTGATGATTGGCGTGCCTGTGCCGAGAACGACGAGTTGAGTGGTGGTTGGAGGAGCGGATTGGGCGGGCAGCGAGGTCGTGAGGGAAACGACGCTTGTGATGACGGCAACCAGCAAATGGCGATGGGCAAATGGCATTGGCTTCTCGTGATTGTGCTGCGAATGAGTGTAATCGGAATGTTCTTGGGTGTCGTGTCAGGATCCGCGAGTTCGCCTAAAGAAGTCCCAATTTTCTCGTGAGAACTCCCTGATGCGGCATTTATTATCCGATACTTTCTCGGGGTCCTTCGACGCGCGCATGCTCCCTGCGGTCGCTTGTGCTTGCTCAGGATGACAGATCGCAAGCAGTCACGCCAGCTTGAATTCCGGTTCGGGAGTTGCGTCAAGCAAGGTGCGCGTGTAGTCGTGTTGCGGGCGGGAGGTAATTTCTTCCGCGGGGCCAAACTCCACGATTTCACCGCGACGCATCACGGCAATGCGGTCGCTCAGATAGCGCACGACAGGCATGGAATGGGAGATGAACAGGTATGTAAGACCGAAATCCCGTTGCAGCTTCTTGAGCAGGTTGACGATCTGGGCGCCGACACTGACGTCGAGTGCGGAGACGGGTTCGTCGCAGACCACAAATTTGGGCCGCAGAATGAGCGCGCGGGCAATGCCAATGCGCTGGCGCTGTCCGCCGGAAAACTCGTGGGGGTAGCGGCGGAGGGCGGATTCGTCGAGGCCGACGGCACGCATGACCTCAACCGCGGCGTCGTGCAGAGCGGCGGGTTTGCGGGTGGGCGCGTGAGCCTGCCCGCCGTCCTGCGCGAGATGGGCAGGGGCCGCCGATGTTCCAGAGTGAATCGCCAGCGGCTCGGTCACGATCTCCTCGACGCGCAGGCGCGGGTTGAGCGAGGCAAAGGGGTCCTGAAAGATGATCTGCATATCGCGGCGAAGCCGGCGAAGTTCAGCGGAGGATGCAGATAAGACATTGTGGCCGTTGAAGATGATGCTGCCGGAGGTCGGCTCGATCAGGCGCAAAATCATGCGCCCCAGCGTGGTCTTGCCGCAGCCCGATTCGCCGACCAGGCCGAGCGTTTCTCCCTGCGTGATATCGAGCGAGACGCCGTTGACCGCGCGAACCTGGCGCTGAGCCTTGCCGAATAAGCCGTCATCAGAGTGGTAGACCTTGACCAGATCGCGGATGGCGAGCAAGGGCATGGTCTGAATATAGTGCAAAGGAGTTGACATGGCGAGGTCAGAGGAAACCTGCTCCGGCGCCGTACTGGCGAGCCGAGTTACCCCTGACCCTTTAAGCGGCAGCTCTGGGACCTATTACAGAGACGGGAAGTGCAACATACGGGAAGTCAGGGCGAATTGAGCCAGTAGCTGTGTTCCGGTGCAGGCTGTCGGAGATCGCCGCGTTGGTGACGATCGAAAACATGACCTCGGGTGCATTATCAGACAGCGCCCTGCCATTACGTTTCGCAAAACCGAAGACCGCAGGCGTGCCGATCTCGTAGCGTAGGATGTCCGGGAAGCAGATTTCAGCGACCATTTCGCCGTACGCCTTGGGGTTGTCACTCGTTCCCATTGCGGTGACTACGCCAGCAACGAGGGCGCTGACTATTGGGCCGTAGTTTGCACGGTCCTCCCTGGGCTGGGTCGTGTTGTAGGCACTGGAACGCTCGCTATCATCGGGGTTGAAGATTGGCTGGATCATCGGCAGCCCCGCCCTGTTGATCTGCCGCCAGCCGCCAGAGTCGGTGGCGAGCACCGTCACGCCCCATAACCCGATAGTTGTAGTTCCTAACGCGCTGTCCGGGATCTCAAGGACGATCGAGCTCACCGTTGTGTCGGCAAAAGCATTGACTGCCTTGTCCTTGTTCCATCCGGTCAAGTCAACGACAGCGCCGCTCGCCACCGCCTTGCGGATTGCCCCAAGCACGGTGGGTTCGATGTAGAACGGCTCTCCGGCCACCCCCGCCCAGACCCGCGTGCCCCCCTCACCGGTGACATTTTCTTCTGTGTAGCCCTTCGCCAAGATCGATCCATTCGCCCTACCTCTCGACGCCCGGCCATCGATGCGACGCACTTCGAGGGCCTGACGACCGTCGGCTTCGCTATGCCCAAATGACACACGGAGGATCACATCTTCCATTGCGTCCCCATCGGTATCCACTTTGAACTCGTATCGAGCTTCAGGGTGGAATTGCTCAGGATACCTATTCCCCGCGAGTGAGGAGTTGACGTTCATTACGAACGTGGTTCCAGCGGTGCCTTGAAAGAGGTATACATCAGTGATGTCGAGACGCGTATCTTGCCGCGCGAGTGGCGAATCGAGATGGTGCGACATGATTATGGGCTCCTTTAGGTTTATTGAGGCCGGTGGCGCCGCCGTGGTTGTCCTCCTTCCATGGTCAGTGGCTCGAAACTGTCACTGCCAGGAAAGCGCGGACGGGCGCCCTTTTGCGTTGACATTAAGGCCGTTGCTTATTAACATAACTCGTTTTTTTACAGCTATTTATAGCCACATGACCCGCTCGACAATTCAACGGGGATTGCCTCATGGCTTGCTATCTATAGCGAATCTATCGCTGGCTGACGAGAGAATCCCTAGGGTTGAATCGTGTAAGTAGAACGCAAAGGACAGGAGCATGGCGCGTTCTTAACCAAGGGTAAGCTTAACCAGCGTGGGTTTAACCAGGGAGAACAAGGGGATCATCAAGGGTAAAAATGGGGATTAAGGCGTTTTGGTCGGGCTCTAGGGTGCAAAGGCGAGCAGCTGCGCGTGCTAGAATTTGAATGAGTTCCGGTGAGAGACGATCCTTTTGATTGAGCTGGCACCTTCCTTATTGTCGGCGGATTTTGCCCACCTGGCAGACCAGATCCAGGCGGTGGTGGAAGGTGGCGCGACTGTGCTGCACGTTGACGTGATGGACGGTCACTTTGTGCCGAACATTACGATTGGCCCTCCGGTGGTCGCCAGCGTGAGAAAGGTGACGAGCCTGCCGCTGGACGTTCACCTGATGATCGAGAACCCTGACCAGTATATTCCGGCGTTTGTGGATGCCGGAGCCGACTGGATTTCAGTACACCAGGAAGCTTGTGTGCACCTGCACAGGACGCTGGACCTGATTCGCAGCCACGGAGCGAATCCGGGGGTAGTGATCAATCCGGGCACACCGGTGCAGACGCTGGAAGAAGTGCTGAACATGGTGCACCACGTGTTGGTGATGTCAGTGAATCCGGGGTTTGGCGGGCAGAAATTCATTCCTTCGTCGCTGGACAAGGTGCGCAAGCTGGCATTGTTGCGCATAGCGCGGAATGCGAACTTCAGGATCGAAATCGACGGCGGAATGGCCGCCGATACAGTTGGTGAAGCGGTGCGCGCCGGAGTGGAAATTCTGGTGGCGGGCAACGCGGTGTTCGGCAAAGGAAATCCCAGAGAGAACACGCAACGTCTGCTCAAGCTGGCTACGGAAGCCACCCTGCAAAGGGTCTGACAGGCGCGAAATTTTTTGAGGTAGGTGAATGGTGAGAAGAATTCTAGTTTCAGCCGTACTGGCGTGCGCGTTGGTTGCGCTCGGCGGATGCCGTCATAAAGTCCAGAACCCTCTTGCCAACATTGATTCCAAGCAGCCGGACAAAGGGCTGTTTGATCGCGCCATGGATTCGATGAAACATGGCCGGTTCCAGGAATCCAGGACGCTCCTGGAAACGCTGATCAACACCTACCCTGATTCAGAGTACATCGCGAGGGCCAAGCTGGCGCTGGGCGACGCCTGGTATACGGAAGGCGGCACGGCAGCGTGGGGCCAGGCCGAGGTGGAATACAAGGACTTCCAGACATTCTTCCCCAACCTGCCGGAGGCATCGGAGGCGCAGTTGAAGGTTGCCACCATCCACTACCGGATGATGGAAAAACCGGACCGTGATTTTGTCCAGGCGCAGCGCGCGGCCGATGAATACAAGACATTGATTCAGCAGTATCCTGACAGCCCGCTGGTGCCGCAAGCCAAGCAGAAGCTGCGCGAGGTGCAGGAAGTGCTGGCGGAGCGCCAGTACCGCATCGCCCACTTCTACTATTTGCGCGACAATCTGGCCGCCTCACAGGCGCGGCTGCAGTCGCTCACAGACTCCTATCCGCTTTACTCCGGAGTAGACGAGGCGCTGTACGAACTGGGCATGCTGTATGAGAAAGAGGCCGCGGGACTGAGAAAGCAGAAGATCCCGGACGCGCAGAAAGAAAAGCTGGTAGCGCAGTTTGAGAAGAAAGCCATTGAGGCTTATTCGAAAATCATTACCCGGTATCCGGCAACGGACCGCGTTCCCGACGCAAAACGGCGATTGGAAGCGCTGAAAGCCGCGGTGCCAGTGCCCACGCCGGAAGCGGTGGCGGAGAGCAAAGCTGAAGAAGCAAGCCGTGAGAGATTGAAGCTGGTGGCCAGAGTGACCGGCAACTTCAAGAAGCATCCAAACGTAGCGCCGGCAACCAAAGTCGGCGAGCCCAACTTGCAGGAAGAGACGGTCGCCAGCGCGCCCGCGATGGTCAACGATCTAAGCAACCAGATCAATGGCATGCAGCCGGGCACGAACATTGGAGTGCAGGCTGTGGGAACAGGTACGGGTACGCCAGGCGCCAATGAGAAAGCGCCGGGCAGCCAGAGTTCGGCGCCCGAGAAGGAAGGAACAGCGCCAGCACCAGCACCGGCGCAGGTGAATGAGGTGCAGAAGCCGGCCACGGGGACGCAAGCCGCGCCTGAAGACAAGGCGGCCCCGGCGAACCCCAAACAGGAATCCAGTAGTAAGAAGAAAGGCAAAAAGGGGCTGCGCAAGCTGATTCCATTTTGAGCCGCGCATCTTTAAGAGCCGCGTACCTTTGAGTTATGCATCCGGGGAACCTTAGGGCTAGTCCTTTGGAATGCGTAAGAGATATGCCTCAGTAGGTACTGAGGTGGTCTTTCCATTGACTTCAAAGCTAATTATCAGTAAGTTAGCCCTGTTTCCCGCCTTAATGAAGGTGTTTTAGACGTGTCGCTAAGAATCCTATTTGCCGATGACAGCATGACTGCCCAGAATATGGGCAAGAAAATCCTTTCCGAAGCGGGCTATGACGTTGTGGCCGTCAGCAACGGTGCAGCCGCGGTGAAGAAAATCGCGGAGCAGAAACCAGACATCATCATTCTTGATGTCTACATGCCGGGATATTCCGGACTGGAAGTCTGCGAGAAGGTGCGCGGATCTCTCGACACGCTGAAGACACCGGTGCTGCTGACGGTCGGCAAGATGGAGCCGTACAAGCCTGAAGACGCCAATCGCGTGAAAGCGGATGGCGTGATCATCAAACCATTTGAAGCCAGTGATCTGCTTGCCATCGTCAAGAAGTTTGAAGAACGAATCGGCCAGATGCCGGTCCCACCCATTGTGGAACAGACGGTGCGCCTGGAGCGGGAGTATCAGGAAGAGGCGATCGCGGCCGCGGAGCCTCCCATAGAACACCACTCCACCGGAAAAACCGGCATGCAGCCGATGGTGGAAGTACCCGACCACATGGCCAGTTCCGCGGCATTCAACGATATGCTGGGACCTGACTCGACCATCGCGCCGCAACACTTTGCCGTGAACAGTCCGGCTGCTGCGTTCGAAACGTCAGTGATCGTGCCTGCTCCGCCCATTCCAGCAGCCGATTCCGAGCCGCCCGCTTCGTGGAAGGAAGAAGAGAAGACCCAGCCCATTGCCACAGAGCCGCCACCGGAACCAGCGCCAGAAATAGTTGCCACGCCGGTAACAGATGCGCCGGAAGCTGTTGCATCAGAGGCAGTGCCGGAACCGGAAGCAAACGTCATGACCGCGGAAGCGATTGAGCCGGAGCCTCCGCATCCGCAATTCATACCTGTATTCAAAGAGCCCGAGCCGGAACCGGCGGCGTATGAAGTAGTGCATACGGCTGCGGCTCCTACGGGTGAAATGGAAATTCCGCGCGAGCCCGCGTTGCAGGAAAGAATAGAAGAAACCACGCGCAATACCGTTGCCGACCGGGTGGAACCAGGGTTGTTGTCGACCATTGAACAGCAAATGGGAACACGCCCGGCAACGCAGACAGAACCTTCTGCTGCTCCTTCAGCAGACGTAAATTCTGCCGGCGCTCACACGGAAGAAATTCCCACACAGGCCATTGAGGTTGCGCCCGAGGAAGATTATTCCGCGCCGCTGCCCAGGATCGATGCGACTTCAGAAGTCAGCGACGCCGATTTTGAAGCCCGCGTGGCTGCCGCTATGGCGGCTTACAGCCACGCCGCCGAAGCTGCACCGGCGCCGGCTTCAGCAAACGAAAGCCAAGTGGCGGTTGCGGCGGAAGCTGAGCCTGTAGCCAGCGTCTATGCGGCTGAGGCCGTTGCGGTCCCACAGGCAGTCGCGGAGCCTGCGCCCTCTTTCGAATATTATCCACCGGTACGAGTTCCTGAACCCGTACCTACCGCTCACACTGCGCCGGCAGAAGTTGCCGCCGAACCGGTTGCTGTTCCACCTGCGCCGGAACCTGCTCCCGACGAGCCTGCAGCCGTTCATCAGGCAGTAACAGCGAGCGTTGAAGCTGCGGCCATTGCCGTGGCGGCGGAAACCGGAGCTGAGCACCACACCATCGCACAGGCGGTACATCGGGTGATGGAGCGGCTCAAGCCGGAGTTAGTGGAAGAAATCATGCGCGAACTGAAATCAAAGAAATAACTTTTCGTGGATCGAAGTGGGCGCAGCCGCGGCTGCGCTTTTTTTAGTTTCCCGCAGGACGGTTTTACACGGCCCGGGTTTGCTCACTTCCACTCCACGCCTGTAATATCTGAAGATTAGTTTTCTTCGGGCGCGAATGTCACACGAACTCCCTAAAACTTACGATCCCAGCGCCATTGAGGTCCGCTGGGCGGAATATTGGGTCGCGGAAAAACTGTTCTCCGTGAAGACGCCGGAGCCAGGTTCGGCGGAAGCGGGCAAACCAATCTTCACCCTTCTGCTGCCACCGCCTAACGTCACCGGCCGCCTGCACATGGGCCACATGCTCAACCAGACGGAGATGGACATCATCATCCGCTGGCGGCGCATGCGCGGCTTTGTCACTCTTTGGCTGCCCGGAACGGACCATGCCGGAATCGCTACGCAGATGATGGTGGAGCGCCAGCTAGCGGCGGAAGGCAAGAGCCGGCAAAAGCTGGGACGCGAAGCGTTCCTTGAGCGGGTATGGGACTGGAAGAAGCATTATGGCGGCGCAATCCAGGCGCAGATGAAGCGGCTGGGCGCATCGGTGGACTGGGACCGCGAGTATTTCACCATGGACGAGAACCTTTCTCGCGCCGTGACAGAGGTCTTTGTCCGCCTGCATGAGCAGGGGCTGATTTATCGCGGCAAGTACATCGTGAACTGGTGCCCGCGCTGCATGACCGCTATCTCCGATCTGGAAGTTGTGCATGAGGATTTTGCGGGCAAGCTGTACCAGATTCGCTATCCTCTGGCAGGCGATCCCAACCAGTTTGTGACTGTCGCCACCACGCGCCCGGAGACCATGCTGGGCGATACCGCGGTCGCGGTGAACCCGCGCGATGAACGCTACAAGAATCTGGTTGGCAAAAAGCTGCGCCTGCCCCTGCTGGACCGGGAAATTCCTGTTGTCGCCGACGATTTCGCCGATCCTCAGTTCGGCAGTGGCGCCGTAAAAGTTACACCGGCGCACGATCCCAACGATTTTCAGATTGGCCTGCGCCACAATCTGGCCCAGATCAACGTGATGGACGACCAGGCGCGCATCAACGAGAATGGCGGGCCTTACGCCGGTTTGGACCGCTATGAGTCGCGGGAAAAAGTCCTGCGCGACCTGGAAGAGCGCGGTTTGCTGGCGGGCATCAAAGATCACGCACACGCCATCGGCAAGTGCGACCGCTGTAAGACGATTGTTGAGCCGCGTCTCTCAACGCAGTGGTTCATCAAGATTCAGCCGCTGGCCGACCGCGCAATTGAAGCCGCGGAGAAACGTGAGATCGTTTTCACGCCGGAGAACTACGCTAAAACTTATTTTGAGTGGATGCGCAACATCCATGACTGGTGCATCTCGCGCCAGCTCTGGTGGGGACACCGCATTCCCGCCTGGCACTGCCAGGCGTGCCCGCACATTACGGTCGCGCGCACTGCGCCGACGGCATGCGAAAAGTGCGGCAGTCCCAAAATCACCCAGGATAATGACGTGCTGGACACATGGTTCTCTTCCGGGCTGCTGCCTTTTACGGTCTTTGGCTGGCCGGAGAAGACGCGCGACCTTGACGTCTTCTATCCGACCACGCTGCTGATTACCGGGTTTGACATCCTGTTTTTCTGGGTGGCGCGCATGATCATGCTAGGCTGTCACTTTATGGCTGGCCATCCGCAGGGAAGCGTGCCCTTCCGCAACGTTTACATTCATGCGCTGGTCCGCGATGCCGACCGCCAGAAGATGTCCAAGACCAAGGGCAACGTGGTCGATCCCATTGAGGTCACGGAGAAATACGGCACGGACGCGGTGCGTTTCACGCTGGCCTCCATGGCTTCGCCCGGAACGGACATCGCGTTTTCTGAGAGCCGTACGGACGGTTACCGTGCCTTTGCCAACAAGATTTGGAATGCCGCGCGCTTCATGTTCATGAACCTGGATCGCGTGGGCGGAGTCAGCCTGACTGCGGGCGCCAACGAGGCACAGCTCAACAAGCTGGAGAACCGCTGGATTTATTCGCGCTTTTATCGCGTTGCCGGCGAGGTAAACCAGGGCCTGGCGGACTATCGCTTTGATGAAGCGGCCAACACCATCTATAGATTCTTCTGGGGTGAGTTCTGCGACTGGTATCTCGAAATCATCAAACCCAGCCTTTCCGTAACACCCGAAGAAGCCCGTGGCGCCCTGACTTTTCTGGGTGATGTATTTGAGGGTTCATTGCGCCTGCTTTCACCCTTCATGCCGTTCATTACGGAAGAAGTCTGGCATGCCATGTATGACGGCAAGCCGCCGGCCAAATCGATTGCCCTGGTGCGCTATCCGGAGCTCGATCAGCGCTGGTTAAACGATCAGGCGGAAGAGCAGATGGCCGTGCTCCAGGACCTGATTGAGAAGGTCCGCAACATGCGGGCCGAGATGAAGATCGAGCCTAAGGTGAAGACGCCGGTAAAAATTCACGCTGCCGATGACGTGCGCGCGCTGGTAAGGGAGAATCGCGGCATGGTGGAACGGCTGGCCAGCGTGGAGGTCATCGAGTTTGTGGACGCATCCCTGGCGCAAACACCGGGAGCCCGCACCACGCCGAAATTTGAAGTCGCACTGGTGTATGAACAGAAAGTGGACGTAGCCGCGGAACGCGAGCGCCTGACCAAAGAACGGAACAAACTGGAAAATGAGCTGGCCAATGCGGACCGGCAGCTCGGCAACCAGCAATTCCTGGCCAAGGCGCCGGGCCACGTGGTAGAGGGTATTCGCAAACGCCAGGGCGAGCTGCAGGCGCTCATAGAAAAGGTAAAGACCGCACTGGCTAAGCTGGGTTAAGCTTTAACGACAAGCTCTTAAAGATAAGCTGTTAACGCAAAGATCCTATGGACTGGCACAGCCGCAGACTCAGCGCGATACTGGAACACGCCTTGCTCGAGGACCGGGCAACCAGTGACGCCACCTCGCGCGCCTGCATTGACGCTCAACAGCGCGCCACCGCCACCATTCTGGCCAAGCAGGATTGCGTGCTGGCCGGGGTCGGCGCCATCGCGCGCATTCTTGAGATCTATGAGCATCTGGACCACAACGTAATCGGCCATCCGGAGGTCATCAGTCACGGGGAGATCTTTGATGGGGTGCGGCTGCATAAAGGGCAGGCCATTGCCGTGGTGCGGCACAATGCGCGGGCGCTGCTCTCTTGCGAGCGGGTCATCCTCAACGTCCTGCAGCGGTTGAGCGGGATCGCCACCACCACGCGCAAGTATGTTGACGCCGTCCAAGGCACAAAGGCGCGCATCCTGGATACGCGCAAGACTGCTCCCGGCCTGCGTGTGCTGGATAAGTATGCCGTTCGCTGCGGCGGAGGGCAGAACCACCGGCTCGACCTTTCCGACGGCGTGCTGCTCAAGAATAACCATATAGCGCTGGCCGGAGGCGTGGCGGCGGCGCTGCAGAGGGCCTTGCACAACCGTCGCGAGGAACAACCAATCGAGATTGAGGTGCGCACACTGGCGGAGCTGGATGAAGCCCTGGCCAACGGCGCAGAAAGCATCCTGCTGGACAACATGAAGGTGGAAGAGGTCCGCCAGGCAGTGGCGCGCGTGACCGGCCACCCCCGGCATGTCCCGGTGGAGGCTTCCGGCGGCATTCGATTGGAGAATGTTCGCGATTACGCCGAAACCGGTATAGATTACATTTCTGTGGGAGCACTCACACATTCGCCCCAGGCGGTGGACCTGAGCATGCGGATTGTTCCTGCGTAGGTTTTTTAAACAGACAGCTAGAACGGGCTCCTTCCGGCTGGCATGGTTTTTCGAGGACCACTGCCGCAAAAAAGCGTGCCTCCTGGCTGCATCAAGTGGGAAAATAGAAGGAGTGGAAGCGCGCTTTTGCGCGGACCGGAAGGGGGCCCAAAGTTGCGTAACACTGTTTTTCCCCGCATGGCACTCAATCATCCGGCATAACCGTCATGATATCAATGGGATAGATCTACCATGGCAGTTTGTTTCGAGTGGTTTT
>JBGPZS010000400.1:0-4290 GCA_041493865.1 Terriglobia bacterium | reverse complement strand
GCCTTCCTTGATCTCAGAGTAGCGGCGCTCTTTGCTGGCGCGCTCTTCCTCTTCAGCAATCACGCGGCGGTCCACTACCACGTCTTCTTCAGTGACGTCGAGCTTGGTGATGCGGCAGCGGATCTCCTGCCCCACCAGCTTTTCCATTTCGGCGACATCACGCACGCCACTGCGCGAAGCCGGCATAAAGGCGCGAACGCCCACATCGACGCTCAGGCCGCCTTTGATCGCCGCCATCACCGTGCCGACAATGGTGGTCTTCTCATTGAATGCCTGCTCCAGTGACGCCCAATCCGTGGGACGCGAGATTTTGCCCAGAGCAACTTCATAGTAGCCCTCGGGATCGCGGCCCTTGACCGTGACCAGCAGTTTGTCACCGGGTTTCACGGTCTCGCCGGCGGGGAGCGCCGCAAGCGGGAGAATGCCTTCGGTCTTGAATCCGATATCGAGCAGAATAGAGTCGGCGGTGAGGGTGATCACCGTGCCTTCCAGCGCTTTGCTTCCCTCTTCCGGCTTTCGCGCATGGCTCTTCTCATACTGGGAAAGCAGGTCTTGGAAAGATTCTTGCGGTTCGGCGGCAGAATCGCTGGCCGGCTTGGGTTCTTGAGCGTCTGGGTTGGACATGAAGAATAAATTCTCTGACGTGAAATGCATCACACCGCGGACCACGGCGAACCGCAGGCCGCAGCCACTGAACGAACCAGCCACCAGTGAAGCTCTCAAGCGGCCCGGAACGCAGCACGGAAACCGATGGTGAGCGCGGCTGGATTCGAACCAGCGACCCACGCCTTAAAAGGGCGTTGCTCTACCAACTGAGCTACGCGCCCACACTCTTACTAATCTAACACAGCCTTCCGGCGCCGACAGGAGCGGCAGTGGCCTGCACGCGCGCTCTTACGGCGAAAAAAGAAAGCAGCTCCACTTCAACGTCCGGAGCTGCCTTCTGGCTTGCTATGAAGATTTCAGTACCTAAAAACGAATTTGCGGGCCGAAAGTCGCGCGGAAGTTATTTTGCGTACTGTTATTCAGAAAGATGATTTCGTCACCTGCTTCCACGCGGAAGCCGAGCCAGCCGATGTTGAACTCCGCTCCGGCGCCGGGATAAATTGCGGCTTTGGTGTCGCCGTCGACGATGGTGCCGATCTGGTTATTGATAGCGCCCGCGGTCACCGGGCCACCCACGCCAAAGTTCACAAAACCGCCTTTGATCAGACCGAAGAAGCGCACCGGCCCGGTGGTCTGGATCTTGGGACCGAAGAGGCCATGCAGCATGCGCAGATTGCTGCGGACGGTGGTGGTGATTACGCCGGTGGTAATGGTTTGTACCTTGCTGCGTTCAAAGTCATACGCCATCTCGGCTTCCAGCACCACATGCTTGCGAACATTAAAGCCAAAGCGTCCACCAACGCCGAACATATTGAGCTGGGCATCGGAGAGCCGGGTAAAGTCAAGGTACACACCAAGGTTGCCGTGGTTTTTGTCGTCACTGCTACTGCTCTGGGCCTGGGCCGCGGGCGCAAATGCCGCGACACACATCACCAAAGCGCTCAGGATTGCGATACGTTTCATGTCCTTCTCCCGTTAAGGTTAGCGTCATATCCAAGCCGCACTTCAGGGACAGCTTTAGGAACGGAAAAGCGTAAGTACGGTGGACTACCTGATTCGATGCCCCTCCCCTGCCCAAGGTGGGCTGGCCATAGCAGCTCCTCCGCAAGGCAGAACTTTTATTCCAGACAACTTTTCCGGCATCTTTTCAGGCACTTTTTCACACAACCGCAGTTTACAGACCCATAATTCCGGCATTACACTCATGGCGTCCTATATGCTATCACCCCGGTCTCGAGAGGAGGAACGCGCATGCCCAACGGCACCCTGGATCTGATGAAAATCGATGGTCAACCGGTCACCTACCAGATCATGTTTGAACAAAATGCCGGCGGCACCTTTGTGGCCCGAGTGGACTCCGATGAGCTCGTCCCTTTCCTGCACGAAGAGATGCGCGTGGACCTGCCCATGGCCGAATCCGCGGCCGAACGCCTGGCCAAGGAAAACCGGGTCCGCCTGCAAAACATCTTTCTGGAAGAAAACAACCTGCACGCCGTAATGGACTACATGGAAGAGGATATATAGAAGATCGAGAGATCTGGTGATCGGGACATCGGGTGATCAGAGTCCATACCCTGCCCGCTCGCCGTTCCTCTACTTCCCCACCCTCGCGACTTTTAGCTTCGCCTTCAAGTCCTCGGCGATCTGCTTGCCGTGAAAGCGGCCGTTCTCGATAAAAATCTCGCTCGTCCGCGCACCCGAGACAATCACGCCGGCCACGTAGATCCCCGGGACGTTGCTTTCAAACGTCCGCGGATCGCATACCGGCCGCATCTCCGGCCGCGTCAACTCAATGCCCAGCGACTCAAGAAACCCGTAGTCGGGATGGTACCCGGTCAGGGCAAACACAAAGTCGTTTTTCACCACCTGCTCGCCGTCCGGCGTTTTAATTCGCACCGCGTCCGTCCTGATCTCCTGTACGCAGCTGTTGAAGTACGCCGTGACCTCGCCGTTCTTGATGCGATTTTCGATGTCAGGCTTGATCCAGTACTTCACGTTGCGGTGTATCTCCGGCCCGCGATGCACCATGGTCACGCGCGACCCGCGCCGCCACAGCTCCAGCGCCGCAATCGCCGCCGAGTTCTTGGCCCCGATAATCAGCACGTCCATATCGAAATACGGATGCGGGTCTTTGTAATAGTGCATCACCTTGGCCTGGTCCTCGCCCGGGATTTCCATGTAGTTCGGACGGTCATAATACCCGGTGGCCACCACAATTTTGCGCGCCGTGTATTCGTGATCGTGGTGATGCAGGTCCTGCGTCTGGATTTTGAACGCGCCGTCATAGCCGGTGACGGACAGCACGCGCTGATACTGGCGCACGTCCAGCCGGTAATGCTGGGCCACGTTGCGATAGTATTCCAGCGCCTCCGACCGGTTGGGCTTCTGGTTGGCCGTGGTGAACGGTATGTCGCCAATCTCCAGCAGCTCCGGCGTGGTAAAGAAGACCATGTTCGCGGGATAGTGAAACAGCGAGTTCACCAGACAGCCTTTGTCCACCAGCACGGCGGTAAAGCCGGCCCGCTGCGCCTCAATCGCAGACGCCATGCCGGTGGGCCCCGCGCCGATCACCA
The DNA here is from genome assembly GCA_041493865.1 of Terriglobia bacterium. Lineage (GTDB taxonomy): Bacteria > Acidobacteriota > Terriglobia > Terriglobales > Acidobacteriaceae > Angelobacter. The sequence goes on along the minus strand of JBGPZS010000400.1, from coordinate 1,111 downwards.
GCACGTCAAAGTGGTCGCCTTTGTGCTCCATAGAGGCTTTATTCTACAGGGGCACGTGTAACCGCCGACATCGGAAAACCAGTCTTCACCACGGAGGCACGGAGACACGGAGAAAACCAGAGGTCGGAAAAAGCCAGGATCGAGCGTGCCATCCGCGTTCATCCGCGGTAAGGTTTTTCCTCAGCCGATCTCCGCCAGCGCCTGCTCCACATCGGCGATCAGATCGTCAATCGACTCCAAACCCGTGTACAGCCGCACCAGCCTGCTGCCGTATGCGGGGCGCTTGGGCGACTGCAAATCATAGGTCATGGCCAGGCTGGTCACACCGCCCCAACTGTAGCCGATCTTGAACAACTGGAGCGCGTCGACGAAGGCCAGCACCTGTTCTTTGCTGAACTGCTGCTGGAACACGATGGAGAACAGCCCGGACGATCCGGTGAAGTCGCGCTTCCATAGTTCGTGGCCGGGACAGGAGGGCAGCGCAGGGTGCAGCACAAGTTCGATCTCCGGGCGCCGGCTGAGCCATTGCGCCAGCGCGATCGCCGATTGCTCAACCGCTTTGAGCCGCACGGCCATGGTCTTCATGCCGCGCAGAGCGAGACTGCAATCGTCGGGCGATGCGGCATTGCCCAGGCTTGAGTGTGTTTCGCCCAGGCGGTCAAATATTTGCGGATCGCGCACGGTGACCGAGCCGAGCAGCAGATCACTATGGCCGCCGATGTATTTCGTCAGCGCCTGCACGTTCACGTCGACGCCATGGGCAAAAGCGTCAAAATAAATTCCGGCCGACCATGTATTGTCGAGCGTCACCAGCGCGCCGTGGCGATGCGCGGCTTCAGCGATCGCGGCAGTGTCCTGCACCTCCATGGTGATGGAGCCGGGGCTCTCACACCACACCAGGCGCGTGTTGGGGCGGAACTCGGCGGCAATATCAACGCCCGCGCCGGGCGGATAGTAGCCGACCTCCACACCAAAACGGCGCAGCACGCTGTTGGAGAACACGCGGTTGGGGCCGTAAATGCTTTCCGGCAGCAAGACGTGATCGCCGCTTTTGAGGAGCGCCAGATGGACCAGGGAGATGGCTGCCTGTCCGCCGGGAGTGATGATGGTG
>JBGPZS010000388.1:0-4379 GCA_041493865.1 Terriglobia bacterium | reverse complement strand
CGCCAGTTGCCACGGCGGCGACCCCAGCAGTGACGATCCCGAAGTCTCGATGGGCAAGAAAGCCGGTTTCAAAGGCAAGATCTCCCGAACGCTGATTCCTCAACTGTGCGGAAGCTGCCATTCCGACCCTGCCTACATGCGCAAGTACAATCCCAGCCTGCGCACGGACCAGCTCAGCCAGTACCACACCAGCATTCACGGAAAAAGGCTGGCCGCCGGCGACACCAAAGTTGCTGTTTGCATTGACTGCCACAGTGTGCACGATCTGCGGCCTCCCAGTGACCAGCGCTCCACGGTGAATCCGGTCAACGTCGCAACCACGTGCGCCCGCTGCCATGCCGATGCGGAGCGCATGAAGGAATACAAGATCCCGACCAACCAGTTCGCGGATTACAAGAAGAGCGTTCACCATGAGGCGATGACGGTCCGCGGAGACTTGAGCGCTCCCACCTGCACCACCTGCCATGGCAACCACGGCGCCACCCCGCCGGGCGCTTCGTCAGTGGTGAACGTCTGCTCCACGTGCCATGTGTTTCAGGCGCAACTTTTTGAGGCCAGCCCGCATAAGGAGGCGTTTGCAGCGGCTGGATTCCCCGGCTGCGTAACCTGCCACAGCAACCACGCGATCCTGCATCCTGGTGACTCGCTGATCGGCACGAATGACAAGGCCGTATGTTCACAGTGCCATACGGACGGCGATCCGGGCTTCATCGCCGCCAACAAGATCAAGGACCAGTTGGCGCAACTTGCGGCAGCCATCGATACCGCTGACCAGATACTGAGCGAAGCCGAACGCTCCGGCATGGAGGTCAGCCAGGCCAGGCTGGACCTTGTCCAGGCGCGGGACACGCTCACCAAGGCCCGGGTCTCCATTCATAGCGTCAATGTCGAGCGGCTTCAGCAGGACATTAAGCCTGGACTGGTGGACGCGGCCAGGAATTACGAAGCTGGCAAAGAGGCGCTCAAGGAGCGGAACTATCGCCGCTATGGGCTGGGGCTTTCGTTGATTGCCATTGCGATTGTGTTGATTGGCCTCAAACTCTACTTGAAACAGATTGAGAGTGGCCAGGAGTCCCAGACGATGTGACTTTAGTGCCGTCGCGGTGAATATACTGATGTACCCAGGTGCGGGCGCTTCTGAAATTTTGGGTTAGTTACTAATACAATGCACAACGGAGGGACGTATGAAGGGAATGATCAGCACCATGACGCTGGCTGTACTGCTGGCAGCGGCTGTACCGGCTGCGGCCGACGATGCCGCGGCGCTCTATAAGTCAAAGTGCCAGGTTTGTCACGGCGCCGACGGCAAGGGAAGCCCGGCCGGACAAAAAATGGGCGCCAAAGATTTTCAGTCGCCCGAAGTGGCGAAGCAGAGTGACGCCGAACTGATCAAAGTGACCAAAGAGGGCAAGGGCAAGATGCCCAAGTACGATGGCAAGCTCACTGACGATCAAATCAAGCAGTTGATTAAATACATTCGCAGTCTGAAATAGCAGATCTTTCGATTCGCGGAGTCTCGAAGGCATCCAAAGCCCCACGTCTCCCGTTCTCGCTGGGTGCGCGTTACGATTTCTTGTGTGGCGCGCGGCGGGAAGATGGGCACGGCAGGAGCTATTTCCGCAGGAGCGCTCCCAGAATGCTTCGCAGGGCAAGCGGCCCTTGTCCCTTGGACACGTACGAGTCGACGAACGGGAAGCTTTCATCCGGCTGGCCCGTACTACTAAACATTATCACTTGGATGTTGACGGCCGTGCGCTTGATCTCCCGGGCCAGTTCCAGGCCGCTCATGCCGGGCATCGCGTTGTCGATGATCGCCGCATCCACCGCGTGCAGTTGGAGCAGTTTCAGCGCTTGCTGTCCGCTGTTGGTGGTAAACACCTGATAGCCGCCCGCTTCCAGAATGGTCCGGCAGATAAACAGGATTTCCTCCGAGCCATCTACACATAAGATGCGCGATGGGCCCTGTCCGATTCTGGTCGCTTCAGTCGGAGATGATGCGCACACGTTCATGTCCTTATACCGCGAGTTCTTGAAGGGCCTTGGGTTGAAGGATGGTCATCGCCGCCCCTTTGATGCTGATCAACTTCTCTTGCTGGAATTGGTGCAGTACACGGCTGACCGTTTCGCGCGACGTGTTGGTCATGCTGGCAATCTCTTCCTGGGTCAGGGCCACGATAAAGCGACGGTTGTCAAAGCGGCCGTCACTGGCCGTGGTGGTATGGCGGGAGTCAAGCCATTCCAGCAACAACGATGCAAGGCGCCCGGCAACGGTGTTGGGCAGGGCCAGCCTGCAGACATTGTTGAGGACCACGCGGTATTCACGCAGCAGGTATCTGGTGGCCTCGGCCGAAGCTTCCGGATATTTTTGCAGGAACTGGAGGAAGTCACTGACGCGGATTGCCTTTACACGGCACAGTTCCACGGCTTCAGCGGAAGTTTCATTCGCCGTACCGCTCATGGCAGGGGTGAGCCCCAGGATCTCACCAGGTCCTGCAATGCGAAGGATCGCGGTCCTTCCTTCGCGCGAGCTTACAGAGAGCTTGATTCTTCCCGAGCAAATCAGGAATACGTATTTAGGAGTTTCTCCTTCTATAAATAATGTTTCGCCGCGTGAGCGGCTGATTTCCGGCGCGATAGCCATAAACTGGGCCAGCGTCTCGCCTTTTAGACCGCAAAATGGCAGATCGGTACGGACTCTTCCCGCTGGATTGCTTGCCACCCAACCTCCGGTTACAGCCAGGCTTTCCATATCACGCCTCCTTCACTTCTCCGGTCTCTGCTTGCTTGACCGGTACGCTATAAAAAAAGCAAGCGACTGGCCGTTTCAAAACACTGAAAACAAGCAGCTTATGAGAAGTCTCTAAATCTCAGATGCGCGACCGCACGCAGAACTGCGCCATCACGCGCAGTCCCGATGGCGCAATTTGCCGCTAAAATCATTAGGCCCATCGCGGGATGCCTCGTGCGCTTCAAAGCCGAGCGATGAAAGCTGAATATGACCGACGCTCGAAATTCCATTTCGCTGGTCATCATTGATGACAATCCTCGCGGCCTGGAATTTATTGCCACCGCTCTTGCCGGCGATGGCGTACAGATCTTCACCGCTACAGATCCGGAAGAAGGGCTGGATCTGGTTTACACGCACCGTCCCCAGGTGGTGATGACGGACCTGGTGATGCCGCATATGACCGGACTGGAGGTCCTGGAGCGCATCACTGAGTTCGATCCGGCGATCGACGTGGTCCTGATGACCGCCCACTACACAACGGACACGGCAGTGGAAGCGGTCCGCAAGGGGGCGGCGGACTATCTCAACAAGCCAATCTCACTGGCCACGCTGCGCGACCGTGTAGGCCGGATCATGGACGCCGCGCGGCGGCGGCAGCGGGTCAGGAACGCCGAAGACATGGTAATGGAGACTGCCCAGTTCGAGGGCATTGTGGGACGGAGTCCCCAGATGTGGGAGATGTTTTCCCGCATTCAGCGGATCGCGCCGCACTACCGCGCCGCGCTGGTCACCGGCGAGACAGGCACCGGCAAGGAACTGGTGGCCCAGGCGGTACACCGGCTCAGCCTGGTGAAGGGCAAGTTCGTCGTCCTGAATTGTTCCGCGGTTGTAGAAACACTATTCGAAAGTGAACTCTTTGGCCATGTGCGCGGTGCATTCACCGGCGCTGACCATGACAAGATGGGGCTCTTTGAGCACGCCAGCGGCGGCACCCTGTTTCTTGACGAGATTGGCGACATGCCTCTTACCACGCAGGCAAAACTGCTGCGCGTACTGCAGAACCAGGAAGTGTTGCGCGTGGGATCGCTTACGCCGCAGAAGGTGGACGTGCGGGTCCTGGCGGCGACCAACAAAGACCTGCGCAAATCGATTGCCGATCATCGGTTTCGCGAAGACCTGTTCTTCCGGCTGTCCATGGTCGAGATCCTTACCCCGAGGTTGGCCGAGAGGATGGATGACCTGCCGCTGCTGGCACGCCACTTTGTGAAAAAATTCGCGCAGCAATACAGAAAAAATATCCGTGGTCTCACGCAACGGGCGCAGATAATGCTCGGCCGCTACTCGTGGCCCGGAAACGTCAGGGAACTGGAAAACGTGATTGGGTACGGCTGCATGATGACCATGACGGACATGATTGACGTGACAGACATGCCACCGTTGGCGCCGCAGGGCATGCGCCTGGCCGCAGGAGCCCAACCCGCGAATGCACCGGGCACATCTGAGGCTTCGAACCAGTCTCTTGAGGAGCATGAAAAACGGCTGGTCATGGATGCGCTTAATCAGGCAGGAGGAAACCAGTCGAAGGCCGCGCGGCAACTTCGTATTGGCCGTGACGCTTTGCGTTACAAAATGAAGAAGTTCGGTCTGCTGT
>JBGPZS010000093.1:0-10570 GCA_041493865.1 Terriglobia bacterium | reverse complement strand
TTTAAGGAGGTGGTCGCCTATTACGTAACGCAGATATTAATCTGGACGACGTTCATAGCATTCCTGGTGATCTCTGTTGTCCGCGCGGCGACGGCAAAGTGAGGACATAGTTGCCACGGCTGGCCGGCGGAACAATCCCGTTCATACGCAGGTACTCCACCATCTGGCCGTAGTGATCATTGGCGTGCACTACGGGATTCGTGGCCAGGTAAAGACGCGGGCTTCTACCCATGGGAAACGCAACCACCTCCATCATGTTCTCAGCGGTCAGAGTAGCGGCGGCCTTGTGGCCGAGCGCGTAAGAGTCTTTTAAGAATTTCACGATCTCCGCCTTGGTCTTCAACTCCTCCGGGCCGTTGGGCCCTTTGATACCGGCGGGCATGGGATCGCCGGTCAGTGCGGACCAAAAAGCGTAATTGGCGGTGGCAATATGCCGGACTTCCAGGGCGAAGGTGCGGACGCCCTTGTAGTCGCTGCCCGGGAGGTTGAGCGATTCCGGACTGAAATTGTATTTATCTTCCGGCATAGCTTCAGCGGCCTCGACCACCTGCTTTTCGCTGGCGCTGATCTGGCGGTCAACCATGCGGGCGAGGGTGGGCGCAACTTGCGCTGGTTGGGGCGAAGCCTGTGCCTGCGGTGCGGGCGTTGCCGGTTTGGCCGGTGCAGGACTGGTTCCCTGGCTCAGCGCGGCGATGGCGGCGCTAAGCATGACCAGCAGGCAGAGTACCCGTAAATGCTTCATTTGTTGCGATCTCCTTCTCAGGTGGTGTCGGCGTAAAACGATATCACATCAAAGCAGGACGAGCAGCCGCGCGGCGCAGGCTTCCGGGCACGCAAATTCCCAATTTCGCCACACACAAAAGAGCACGGAGGTTTCTATCCTCCGCGCTCTCAGATTTTCTGCCGTGAAAGTTAGTTGCCCCGGCTGGCCGGCGGAACAATCCCGTTCATGCGCAGGTACTCCACCATCTGTCCGTACTCGTCGGCGGCATGGATGACCGCACCTGAAGCTATGTATAGACGGGCGGTTGAGCCGCGGAAGAACGGAAGTTGTTCCACCGCGTTTTCAGGGGTCAAAGTCTTGGCGGCGCGATGTCCCACCGCAAACGAGTCCTTCAGGAACTGGATGATCTCGGCCTTGGTTTTCAACTCGTCAGGACCATTGCTGCCTTTGATGTTCTCCGGCATCTTCTCGCCGGTCAGCGTGGTCCAGAAGCGATAGTTGGCGGTTGCAGTGTGCTTCACCAGTTGCCCGAACGTGCGCACGTCTTTGTACGAACTACCGGGAATGTTGAGGCTGGCTGGGGTGAAGTCGAACTTCTCCGCCGGCATGGCTTCTGCAGCTTCCACCATGTTCTTTTCGTAGGCGCTCACCTGGCGGTCCACCACCAGGGCAATGCTCGTCATGGGCGCGGGCGTGGCCTGGGCCTGGGGTGCGGACGATGGCGCAGCCGCGGATGGCGCCGCAGGTGACGGTGCCGGTGTAGCCGGCTTTGTTCCGCCCTGCGCGAATGCACCGGCAGCAAAGCTCAAGATGGCCAGCAGGCACAACATTTTAAGATGTTTCATATGGAACTCCCCTCAGTTTTTGAATCGGGTGACGGAGAAAGATATCACGCCCCCCATCATCTATGCCACGAGCCGCCGCCAAAGAAACGCAGCAACGTTAGGTGCCGCGTTCTCCCGGCCCTCGGCGGGTGAAGCCTTAGTTCCCGCCCCTGCTGGCCGGCGGAATGATGCCGTTCATGCGCAGGTATTCCACGGATTGGCCGTAGTGGTCAAAACCGTGGGCCACGGCAAACGTCGCGCAAAACAATTTGGAGGTCTGTCCCGACCCAAACGGACTGGAAACCATCGCGACGGCGCTTTCCGCGGTGATCGCCTTCGCCGCTTTGTGTCCCAGCGCGAAAGAACCTTTCAGATAGTTCACGATCTCAGCTTTGGTCTTCAGGGATGCGGGGCCGTTGTCGTCCTTGGTCTCGATAGGCGATTTGTCGCCGGTGATTGCGCCCCACAACAAGTAGTTGGTCGCAGCCACATGTTTTACCTGGTCGGCAAACGTGCGAACGCCCTTGAATTCGCTGCCGGGAAGGTTGAGGTTGCTGGGTGCGAAGCTGTACTTGTCTTCCGGCATAGCTTCCGCTGCGCCGACAAATTCTCTCTCTAGTATGCCGACTTGCTCCTCAATGATCGAGGCTATCGTAGGCGGGGCCTTGGGCGCTTGCGGCGCGGGTGTGGCAGCAGGTGTAGCGGCGCCCTGAGCAAGAGCGCCCACGGCGAAGCTTGCCAGCGCTAACAGGCAGAATATTCTCAGGTGTTTCATCTGTTCTCCTCTTGTCATTTTCATTTACGGATTGGTTGATTGCTGTAAACGATGCCACGGCGCCAGCAGCAGACCTGCAGCCAGCGCGACTGCGGCCGCGGTAAGCGTGAACTGGACGCCACGACTGGAAGCCACCACGCCCCATAGAGCGCTGCCCAGTGCAAGCCCGCCCTGCAGGACCAGCACGTACATGGAGATCACGCGCGCGCGCACCCAGGCCGGGGCCGCGGTCTGCGCGGCCACGTTCAATGTGGCCAGAATGCTGATCCATGCCAATCCCGCGGCAGCGGAAAACGTTGACGCGATCGCGAGCGAGTGTGAGCGCACCAGCCCGCAGAGCGCAACGGCGAAAATCAGGGTCGCCGAAGCAATCACCGCGTCCGGCGAGAGCCGCCGCCGCGCCAGAGACAAAACACCTGCTCCGCCCAGCGCTCCCAGCCCGAAGAAAGCCAGCATGGCGCCAAAGCCTTCCGCACCAAACTTACTGGCGATCAGGGGCAACAGCGCCCAGAAGGCGCTGGCGAAAAGAGAAAATACCAGCGTGCGCACCAGCACGGTGCGGATCTTCGGCTCCTGGCGGGCATAGCGCAGGCCAATAGCGATGGCGCCGGTAAAAGTTTCGCTTCCATTCCGCCGCTCGGTTTCCTTGGGCTTCCAGTGGTACAGGAAAAGGATCACGCCGAAGAAGGAAACGGCATTCATCAGGAACGCCCATCCCGAGCCGGCAGTACCCGAGCCAATCGCGGCAATCACCAGACCGCCCAGTGCCGGGCCCACGGCGCGAGCGATATTGAATCCGGCGGAGTTCAGGGCCACGGCCGCCGCCAGCTTTGCGGGGGGAACCAGATCGGGCGTCAGCGCCTGCCACGCCGGATCGTTCATCACGGCGCCTACGCCAAGCAGGAAAGTAAACACCAGCAGAATTTCGGGCGTCACTGTCCGCGTGAGCGTCATCACGCCGAGTACGCTCGCCGCTGCCACCATGGAGGCCTGCGTGAAGAGCAAAAACTTGCGCCGATCCACAATGTCCGCCAGCGCTCCTGCCGGCAGCGCGATCAACAGCACCGGCAGGCTTACCGCCACCTGCACCAGCGCCACCCACATCGGAGAGCTGGTGAGCGAGGTCATCAGCCAGCCGGTGGCCACGTTTTGCATCCAGCTCCCGGTGTAAGAGATCACCGCGGCAATCCACAGGCTGCGGAACAGCGGCTCGCGCAAGGGCGAGAGAGCGGAATGGTGGGTCGGAGCTAGCTGCACTGAAGCCGGGGTCTCCATGGGTCTAGCGGGCCTCGAGGGGACAATTGCGGACATGACAAATCATTGGACTGCCTCCCCCACGGGATCGTGAGCGGACTGCCCGGAAAACGGCCACTCTTTGCGCCGCCACCCGCGTGCCAGGAAAATGATCAATCCCGCCAAGGCAATCACCGCGCCAAAGCGGATCTCCTTGAGCGTCGGGCGGGCGTAAAGAATATAAATGAATCCCAGCGCCGCCAGCAGCGCCGGAACCGGATAAAGATACATGCGGAAAGGACGGGGAAAGTCCGGCCGCCGGGCCCGCAGCAGCAGGAGCCCGAACACCTGCATGAGAAATTGCACCATGATGCGGATTACCACCAGGGCGGTAATCAGGTCCTGCAAACGCAACATGCAGAAAGCGGTGGTCACGATTCCCAGAGTGAGCAGGGAACGGTGCGGGAACTGGTTTTTAGGATGCAATTTTGCGTAAACGCGAAAGAAGTTTCCGTCCTGCGCCGCCGCATATGGAACGCGCGAGTAGCCGAGCATCAGAGAAAAGACGGAGGCAAACGCCGTCCACATGATCAGGAACGCGCCGAACATGCCCCACCATGTTCCGAAGGTGCGTTGCAGCAGGGTTGAAGCCACGTAAAACCGCGATTCGCTGGCAGCCGCCTGGTCCAGTTCCTGCCACGGCAGGACTCCCAGGATGCTGACGTTCATCAGCAGATAAAGCACGCCGACAATGACGATGGAGAGCAGGATCGCACGCGGAATGTTTTGTTCCGGCCGTTTGATCTCCGCGCCCAGGAAACAGACGTTGTAATAGCCCCAGTAATCGTAGGTCGCCACCAGCATGGCTGCGCCCAGTCCGGTGATGAAGCCCGCGGAGAAATGAAACGCTCCCGGGGGAAAGGTGAAGGCCCGCGCCGCGCTGAAGTGACTCAAACCGGCGACGATCACCAACAGGATCGCCCCCAGCACTCCCACGGAGAGATAGCGCGCAAGCCGTCCGATCACCGAAACGCGACGATACAGCAGCCACAGCGCGAGCAGGCAGCTGGCCATCGCCACGAACGTGCCGTTGGTGATAAATACGCGAAATTCAAGGCTGCCAAGGAATCCAAGCCCCAATCCCACGGTACGGTCCACAAACACGTGGCTCAGTGACGGCCAGACATACTCCGCATAACGGGCAATGCCCAGGCAGCCGGAAGCAATGGAGAGCGGCGCGCTGAAAATCAATTGCCACACAAACAGGAATGACATCAACCGCCCCAGCCGCTTGGCGCCGTAGCTTTCTTTCAAATACTGATACGATCCCCCGGCTTGCGGCATGGAAGCGCCCAACTCAGCCCACACCAGCCCGTCACACATAGCCAGTAGCGCGCCCAGCACCCAACCCAGCATGGCCTGCGGACCGTGCATGGCATGGACGATCAGTGGGATCGTGACAAACGGTCCCACGCCGATCATGTCAATGATGTTGAGCGTGGTGGCTTCGCGCAGGCCCACCTCGCGGGCCAGACCCGGTGGGGGAGCTTGCGGGACCTCAGTCATGGCAAACCCCCGGTCATTGATGTCCCGCACTGACCAGGTTTACAAACAGGCGGATGGCTCCGGGGACCCCCGCGGGAAGCTGCCGCGAAAATCCGTAGGCGGAGTAGATGTAAATTCCTTTGCCGTAATGGGCCAGCAGCAGCCCTCCCTTTTGCGGCGGTTCGCCTGGATCGTTACAGGCAAGCAGAGGCTTGAACTGCGCGTCCCATTGCGACATGAAGTAGAGCCCCCGCTCCTGCACCCAGCCGTCAAAATCTTTTTGCGTGATCTTGTTCGGCCAGTTGAAGACCTGTTCTTCCGGCGCAAGCACCTCGATTGGCTGCTCTTCCACGGAGACGCGCACATTGGCCGCGGTAGCAGGAAACGGCGTGTAGTGCCCGTCGTTGAATGCGTTCGTGGTCTGGTTGTACTGGACGATGAGCGTTCCGCCGCGGTTTACATAGTCCAGCAGGCGGCGGTTGTACTCGCGCACATCGGTCCGCGTGTCATACGCGCGAATGCCGATGATGAGGGTCCCGTAGCGTCCCAGATCGCCCGAAGCCAGCTCCTGCGCCGTGATGATGCTGGTGTTCAGACCGACACTTTGCAGCACCGAAGGAATTTCGTCGCCCGCGCCCATGATGTAGCCGACCTTGAGCTGCGCCGGCAGCTTCACGTCCACGGCTTGCACGTTTTCCGTTGCCGGGCGATAGGCGTAATAGGAATCAAGGTCTGGTCTGGTGATTACCTTGAATCCTTCCGCGTACTGCTTGCCGTTATATTCGGCACGTGCCGTGACTTTATATGTCCCTTCATGCAGGTTCTGCGGCGTGATCTGGAACGCGTAGTTATTCACGTCGCCATCGTGGTCCAGTTCAACCGTGATTTCGTCCGGCTCTATTTTCCATCCCTGAGGTGTTTCCAATTTCAATTTGGCGTGAACCACACTCTGCACATTGCTGCGGACGCTTACACCGATTTGTGATTTGCCGGTGCCCCCGACAGGCGCAACGACGACAGGAGATGTCAGCAGCACGGAGACCGGCGGGCCCACGGCGAGCGGGCGCTCGGACTGCCCCAGCGTGGGATCGACGAACTTGATCTTGGCGACGGCGTTGATCCAGTTAAAGGCACCATCTGCGAAATACGTGAATCCGGCTTGAACTGGATAAGGCGACCAAGGTCCCGTTACAGATACAGGATCGCTGAGCGTATATACAGTCTCAGTCTCAGGGTTGCGGCGGCTAAAGTAAGGCTTTGTATACTTTGCGTCCGGCAATACGGTGATTCTGTATTGCGTAGAACGGATGTCACCCGGGTTCACTGGGGAGTCGTCCACTCTCCCATTCCTATCCGGAATTTTCTCGACCCCAACTGAGTTCACGGGCGAATTGAAGCCAATGTCAAAAGGAATAATGGTAGTTTTTCCACGGTTGTAAAGCCGTGCGGTGATTGTGAATGATTGCCCCGGCACGGCTATGCTCATGGTTTGCTCCATGCGCGGGAAGTACGAGGGTGCAGGCGGTGGTCCGGGAGGATCGACTGTGATTTCAAAAAAGATGCCAAGAGCCTCGTTGATGGCTTGACTCAGTTGTTCATCTTTGGTTTGGAGCGAAACCAGAAGATCTGCCTTGGCCGCAGCCGAGAGTTGGGATTCTTCCACTTTCTTGCGCAGATCAAACATCCACTTGGCCCCGGCCAGCAAATGCGTCGCGCATGCAGATGGGTCCTGAATCGAGAAAGCTTTGCCGGCTTCGTCCACATGCTTCTGCAATGACTCGAGCGCCGGCCGCAGGAAAGGGACCTTTGACTCTTCCGTGCCCAGCCGCGCGGCCAGTCCGACCAGCGAGGTGTCAATGCCATCAAAGAAATCTTCTTCATGCGCGGCGGCGGCCTTCGGCAAGGCTGAGTCCGTCAGCTTGTAATACGTATAACGCGGGCCAGGCGACACGCGGATACCGCCTGTGCCTTGCGACGTCTGATGCGCCAAGCCCTCAAGCGCAAATTGCGTGTAAGACATTCCCAGGAGCGGGCTGTATTCGCCGATGTTCAGTTTGACCGTGTAATCTTCGCCGGCCACGTCGCCACCCTGAAACATACGCGGTGGATTTCCCAGATAAAGCTTTTTCGCCTGCCAGGGCAGCAGGCCTTCTTTGATCTGTTCAGGGAATTTGCTGGGATCGGCAGCAGCGCGGAATGCCTCGCGGGTAAGAACGCCGGAAGCTTCATGGTTACCATGGCCATCGCGCTTGGTGCCGCTGAAGCGGCTGGTCAGCACGTCCGGCCGGAAGATGCGGATGGCGCGGACAAGGTCTCCGAGGGCCACGTCATGCCCGTGCCATTTGTTGAAGGTCTCTTCCGCGGTCTTGGAAAAACCGAAGTCCACCACGTGGCTGAAGCGCTGCTCTACGCCGTAGTATTTGTCCGCTTCCAGAAGCTCCAGCGTGCGCAGGATGCCCAGCTCATCCGAGCTCTCGATGCCAAACTTGTTCTGGCCGCCTTCACCGCGCGTGACCGTGAAGAGCATCACGGTAGCGCCTTTGCCGCGCGCTTCCAGGGTCATCATCCCGCCGTCTTCATCGTCAGGATGGGCCACGGCCTGCATGATGCGTGCCGTGGTCTTCAGCTTGGTGAGCAACTGGGCCAGATGGAGCGTGCCAAGGTCTTCCGGCAGGGGGCGCGTGTCCGACTGAAGATTTTGGGCTGACAAAAAGAGGATGACAGCGAAGACAAACCCGCGTCTATATGTCATTGGGAAAAAACGCATGGCGACCATTGTCGCTGTTAGACAGTATTTACGGCAAATTGTAATCCGCACTCCGGCATCTGCCACTCCGTGCCGGGCTTGTGCAGGCGCTTTGGTGAACCTATGATGTTGAAGCTTATTTTGAAGCCCTTCATGCCTGGATTTCCTCTTCGACTCGCGGTTTGCTTCGCAGTTGTCATGTTCTGCCTTCCCACGGTTTGTGCCCCGCTCCAGCCCCAAGCCCAGTCCCAGCCCCAGTTCCAGGACGTGCCCGTGGAGAAGGTGTTTGCCGCCGTGCCATTCGACCTGTGGGTCAAGCGGGGCCCGCAAGCTCCGTTGCCCTGGAAAATACGGACCCAATCCTACGGGCTTTCCATACACCAGCGATTGCGTGCCCATGTTGAAGTTGAATTGGCTGGAAAAGACCTGGTGAAGCTCCCGCTGGGAGACCGGCTGGTCATGCTGGTCCAGGTGAGCGACGCGGCGGGACATCAATTTCGAGACTACAGCTTCTTCCTTCTGAAAGAGGTGCCGCCGCAGTTCAAGAAACTGAAAGTGTTTCTCAACACGGATTTCTTTGTTCTGCCCGGAGAATACAAAGTCACCACAGTGCTCTTTGACACTATGTCGGGTGAACACAACCTGGTGGAAGCCCCGCTGATCATTGGACCGCTCAAAGATGATCCCCTGCGCGGCTCCTGGAGCGGCCTTCCGGCGGTAGAGTTCCTGGCGCCGGCCATGGAAGGGCCCGACAGCCTGTTTCGCCCTGACGTCACGAGCAGGCTGAATTTGCCTCTGGCGGCAAAGCGGCCGGTGCGGCTTGAACTGCTGGCGGACGTGACCGCATCCGATCTCTTCCGCGGTTCCACACGGTTTTACAATCGCTATCTTTCCGTGGCTCTGCCCCTGCTAAAGGCCCTGAGCCAGATCAAACTGGAAAGCGGCTCACTGAGCGTGGCCATGCTCGACCTACGCCGCCACCGCGTGACCTTTGAACAAGACGAAGTGAAAGAGCTGGACTGGCCGCGCGCACGGGCCGTGCTGGCCCCGGAGAACGGCCCTGCGATGATCGACATCACGGCGCTGGAGCAGCGTCGTGAGAATCCCGCCTTTTTGCAGGACGAGTTGCTGCGCCGGCTGAACGCTCCCGCGCCCGGGCCACAGCCGGCAGGCGGGCCCGTTCACGTTTTTGTGGTCATCGGCAGCCCCATGGATTTCTACTCCTTCCGCAACCTGCCGCATCTGCCTCCTGGATCAGAAGAAAAATGCGTGGTCTACTATCTGCAATTTGAGCTGCTCAACCCGCGGTATGCCGATGGCGCCGTGGGTAGCGTGCGCAACATGCTTAAGCCGCTCCCGGTGCATGCCATCAAGGTTCGCTCGGCGGAGAGCATACGCCACGCGCTGGCCAGGATCCTGGAAGAAGTCTCCAGCATGTAGAACGCTGGAGTCGCCGGCTGAATTGGCCAGGCTTAAAACAAGGTATCCAGGCGCTAATTACCGGATACGTCCTTCATTTGGGTGCGTATGGCTCAGTTTTTGTCCTGTCATGAGCGGAAGCAGTCGCGCCCTTTTTTTTATGCGGAAGCGGCTTCTTCAGGCCAAGAGCAATATCGGCAAGCTCGAGGAAACGAGAGCTATTGGGAACGCCGCCGGGACGGTTTTCCCACGCGCGTTCGCCTGCAGCCCCTTTCAAGCTATAGCGTGGAGCAATCCACAGCTCTTTGGAATCTTTGGTCGCCTGACCGTTTTTAGATTTGCTTGCCATTGGTCGTCAATGACTTCAATTCATGCTGGCCGCCCGCGGCCGCTTTCAACTTCAGAATTCCGGTTGCCGTCTCAAGCAGCAGTGCAGGGTTCAGGGTCGAGTCGAACGTGTAATCGGCGTCTGTTGATCCATGCTCTCCTGGACGAGAGAGCATGAGGATGGGCGCGCCACAGCGGTGACGCAACTCTCTTACCAGCGATTGTCTGTGCTCCAGGGGCATGCTGTGGCCAATCACGATGAGATCGAACGACTCGGTTGCACAAAGCCGCATTGCCTCCTTGACGGTCAAGACCGAAGAAACCTGGAAGCCTGCGCTGGCAAAGAGCATCTGGCGGGTTGCTGCCAGGCTCGGGTCATAGCTCACAGACAAAATCCTTGCGTGTTTTGGGGCCTGCTTAGCTCCAGCATCCAGGCTTTCGCCCAGCACTTGTGCGTTGGCGATCAGTGGAGCGATATCGGCCAGTGGAACAATTTCGAACGTGGTTTTTCTCATACCCATTTCCTGCCTGCTTTCTACCTTGCTTGCAAGAGTATGGGACGCCGGCGAATACGGGGAAACTCTTTAAGTTCCGTCTTTTCAGGTCGTTAACGGGCTCAAGAATATTTATCCCGGGCTGTTGCAATGATGTTTTTAGCGATGATAGTATTAGCGATGATACGTTTACTATACGTTAACGCAAAGGAGAGCAACACCGTGCCGAAGAAGGCGCAGATCGCTTACAAGCCCACGTTCCAATCCATGCACCAGATTGACGTTCCACAGAGCCGCAACGGCAAACACCGCAAGATCGTGACCGCCGTCCTGGCGGACGTCGAAGAGCTCACGGCCGGAGAGGCGCTGAAGGTCCCGCTGACGGCATTGGATGACACCAAGGAAAACGTGCGCGCTGCTCTGAGCCGGGAGAGCAAGAAACGCAAGCTCACAATCTCGACCGCCGCCGATGCCGAATTCCTG
>JBGPZS010000078.1:0-11335 GCA_041493865.1 Terriglobia bacterium | reverse complement strand
GAGTTTTTCCGCCAGCAGCGGCGCGTGCAGGAGCAGAAGATCGGGCTGATCTGGATTGACGCCCATGCCGATATCAACACGCCCGAGACCTCGCCCAGCGGCAACGTGCACGGCATGCCGCTGGCGGCCATCATGGGGCTGGGCCCGCCGGAGCTGGCCGATATTTATGGTTTCAAACCCAAGGTGCATGCGGAGAACTGCGTGCTGGTGGGCGTGCGCGACGTGGATATGCGGGAAAAAGAAAATATCAAGGAGACCGGCATTGAGGTCTACACCATGCGCGACATCGACGAGCGTGGGATGCGCACCATCATTGAAGAAGCGCTGCGGGTTGCCGGGCGCGGCACCGCCGGTTATCACGTTTCACTCGACATGGATTGGATCGATCCCGAAGACGCTCCCGGGGTAGGAACGCCGGTACGCGGCGGCGCCAGCTATCGCGAAGCCCACCTGGCCATGGAGATCATCGCCGACCACGGCCGCATGACCAGCTTTGAGATTGTTGAGGTCAACCCCGTGATTGACGAGCACAACCGCACGGCCGACCTGGCGGTGGAGCTGGCTCTTTCGGCGTTCGGGAAGAAAATCCTCTGAAGTAACCGAGGGGCGCGAATGAACGCGAAGCACGTGAATTCATTGATGACGTTTCCTGTATGCGGAGGAAGAATGCGTAATGCGGGACTGGTTTTACTGATACTTTTATCATCATCTGTTTTGTCCGTCGCCCAGAATGAGCCCAAGCGGGCCCCCTCTACCGCGGAAGAACGCCAGCGGTTCCTCTCCCTGACGCGCAAGCTGGAGCAGAACCCGCTGGACAAATCGCTCTACGAAGACAAAAAATGGGCGAAGCAATGGCTGGAGGACATTCCCGATATCAATGTAAATATCTGCGCCCCGCTGCTGTTCGGCGCGGATTTTCTGAAAGAGCAGAACAAATACACGCCCCAGCTTTCCTATCAGGCTACTTTCGGCAGCGCGGCCTACATCATTGAGCATCCGGACAAAGCAGGCGACACCGCGGCGCAGTTCGTGGCGGGGGTTGAGAGCGCGCTCAAGGCCTACAGCGCCTTGGTGAAGAGCGAGCCTCGGGCCAAGTCCAAAGCCCTGGATGACCTTCTGGAAAAACAAAAGCAAGGGAAGCTGGCGGACTTTGTCCACGGGGCCAGCAAGAGCTGCGAAGACAAGAAAGAAGGGACCTGAGCCTGGTCCGTACTCTCGGTTCCACCATCGTCTGGTTTCTCTATTTCAAGTGGTCAGACCGCGTGCAGGCCCCGTTCGGAAGAAACATGTAGCCAAGCAATTGGCAATTTAGCAAATGGCAATTAGCTTTTGTTGCCAACCCGTGGCGGAATCTCTGAACAAATACAAGCCTTGTGTGGATTTTGCGAACTGCTAATTGCTAATTGCCAATTGCTGACTTTACAGTATTCCAGATGAACAAGCTCAGGGTCGGCATTCTATTTGGCGGGCGCAGCGGCGAACACGAAGTTTCATTGCTCTCGGCGGCGTCAGTCCTTAAAGCAATTGATAAGAACAAATATGAAGTGGTCCCGATCGGCATCACCCGGGAGGGCCGCTGGCTGACGGAGAGCCATGCTGAGCGCCTGCTGCATGGTAAACGCGGCACGGAGGAGAGCGGGAGGCATCTGCGCGCCGGCGATCCGGAGACTACGCCGGGGGCGGCACTGCTGGCCAAGGGTGAAGCCGTGATCGTTCCACCCATGCCTCAGTCACACCACCTGGTTCCCTTTGAGAGCGCAGCGTCGTCCACGCAAAAAGGCATCGACGTGGACGTGATCTTTCCCGTGCTGCACGGCACCTTTGGCGAAGATGGCACGATCCAGGGGCTACTTGAGCTGGCAGACATTCCCTATGTGGGCGCGGGCGTGCTCGGTTCTGCCGCCGGCATGGACAAAGACATTATGAAGCAGCTCTTCGCCGGCGCCGGGCTGGCGATTGTGAAGCACGTAACGGTCTTGCGCAGCCAATGGGAGAAAGATGCGAAGAAGGTCACAAAATTGGTGGAACGCAAACTCAAATATCCAGTATTCGTAAAGCCGGCGAACCTGGGATCGTCCGTCGGTATCTCCAAGGCGCGCGATCGCAAGCAACTGGGGCCGGCGATTGAAATGGCAGCCGGGTACGACCGCAAGATCGTGATCGAGCAAGGCGTGGGCGGAAAGAAACATAAAGCGCGCGAGCTGGAAGTATCCGTGCTGGGTAATGACGAGCCAAAGGCCTCCACGGTGGGAGAAATTGTGCCGTCAGCGGAATTCTATGACTACAACGCCAAATACCTGGATGAGGGTTCCAAGCTTGTGATCCCAGCCAAGCTCAGTAAAAAGCAGGTAAAGGAAGTGCAAGGAATGGCAGTCCGCGCGTTCCAGTCAGTGGATTGTTCCGGACTGGCACGGGTGGACTTCCTGATGGACCCTGGCGGTGGAAGAAAGCCCGGCAAGATTTATTTGAATGAGATCAATACCATGCCGGGCTTTACCTCGATCAGCATGTATCCCAAGTTGTGGGCGGCCTCCGGTCTGGGATATTCGGAGCTGATTGACCGGTTGGTCCAGTTGGCGCTGGAGCGGCACGCGGAAAAGAAGAAGAACCGGTACAGCAAAGATTAAAGATTAACGGGAATTTTATTCCGGGTCCCTTAATCCGGGAGATGATGGGCAGGTTCCAAAGCAACAAGCAAGCAAGAATGGCAATTGCTCACAGAACGATTCTTATCGCGTTAGCTCTGGCAGCCTCGCTCGCAGCCAGGGCAATGAGCGAAGACCCGTTGCCGGCCATCGTTGAAGGCACCGTCATCAACATACAGAATAGCCGGACGATCCCGCGGGCCACGGTCACGCTGCTGCGCACCCGGGGAGGCCAACAGAGCAAGTCCGCGCGCGCCGACGGCAACGGCCATTTCATCTTCAAGAATGTTGACCCGGGCGTCTACCGGCTGATGGCGGAGCGCCAGGGATTTTTCTCTGACCAGCGGAGACGGGAATATCAGCCCATGTTTGAAGTCGTCGCCGGTGATCACGTCAAGAACGTGCCGGTGCGCTTGATGCCCGCGGCAGTGGTGACCGGCGAGGTCCTCGACGAGTACAACGATCCCGTGCAAAGTGTCGAGGTCAGGCTGATGGCGATACGGATGCGGCTCGGCCAGATGGTCCTGACCCAGGCGGGCAAAACCACGACGGATGATCGCGGGCAATACCGCATTGCCGGCCTGCATCCGGGGCGGTATTACCTGGTGGCGGAGTACAAACCCAAGTCGATCACAGACCAGATTATTGCCCTCACGGCCGCACAGGTGACCGAACAGGTAAACACAGATAGGCGCGGCAATCCTGTGAAGGTGGAAGTAGTGCCAATGGATCCCGATCCCGCCTTCACTTACGCACCGCTGTTCTACGCGGGCACCGAAGATTTTCAGCAGGCGCAAGCTCTGCATCTGAATCCGGGCGATGAGATGGCCGCGAATTTCCTCCTGATTAGCGCCCCGGTGGTTTCGATACGCGGCAGAGTTACCAACGGAATGACCGGCCGGCCGGCTGGAACCGCTTCCGTTTCCGCGTACTGGACAGCGTACATGGAGGGTGACGGGCTACCTGCACGCGTTTCTCCAGAGGACGGCCGGTTTGAGATTCGCGGCGTCGCGCCCGGCACCTACACTTTGCGCGCCAGCTTTACCGAACAGGGGCAGGCTTATGCGGGCGAGCAGACCGTGGAAGTGGGCAATCAGGGAGCGCAAAACGTAGAGATTTCCGGGCTGCCGGACTTTGCCGCTGCCGGCCATGTCACGATCACGGAAGCTCGTGGAACCCCCTTCACCAGGGTGATCATCGAGTTTGCCGGAGAAGGCCTGATGCCGCGCGTGCGCGCCAACGCGAATTCTCCCGAATTCAAGTTTGATGCGCAACTCCGTCCGGAGCGGCGCTATCACGCCACCATCCGCAACCTGCCGGAGGATTATTACCTTAAGTCTGTGGCGCTCTCCGGCCATGAGCTTCCGCCGGGTAACGTGGTGGTGAGCGGCCAGCGCGGCGACCTGGAGCTGGTGGTGAGCCCAGCGGGAGGGCATATCGAGGGAGTCTTGTACGATGCCAAAGACCAGCCCACGCGCGGCTCAATCCTGCTGGTCCCTGATGTCCCTCAACCCGGGCCGCCCGATCTGTTCCGGCGAAGCAGTGCCGATGCGAAAGGGAAATTCACTCTCCGCGGCGTCGCGCCGGGAAGTTACCGTCTGGTGGCGATGGAGAGTGTGGACCTGGATACGGAAATCAATGCCCCGGATTTTCTCCGCACCATGGGTAATCGCGGCGATGGCCTGATCGTGGAGGAACGCGGACAGTACACAGTGTCCCTGAGGCTCCAAAGCAGCGATGATCGCTGACCTTTTGAAGAGAAACGTCAGCCGCCAACTTATTTGATTGTCGCCGAAGCTGCAGAGACCGTGCTCGCGCGGCCCACCGGTTTGGCCGCCGCTGCCGGTTCAGGAACAGCCACAGGCGTCGCGAAGTAGAGTCGATACGACGCGTAGATGGAATACATGAACGGCAGCAGCGCCAGCGCCTCACCCCATACCGCGAACTGGACAGCTGTACATACCACCGCGGCAAGCCCAGCGCTCAAAACATAGTAGGGCGTGGAGAGCCGGGCCATTCCCCGCCATGCGTTGAATGGGTTGTGTCCTTCGGCCAGCCACAGGACCAGCGCGACCTGGACCGTATTGGCTAGGAAGAAGGCCGCGCCTGCGCCGGCCACGGAAAGTGGAAGGACCAAACCGCGATGCGAGGCGAGCCTGAAAGCAAGTGAAGCGGCGGCGACCGCATTCGTAATGGTTGCCGAGTTGAAAAGCGCCTGAACGAGTGTAGACCGGCTCTTTACCGCCGGAATCGACTGCACCAGGCTGGCCAGCGCAGCGATTGCCAGTGATTCGCCTGCACTGAGCCGTACGGCCACAATCAGCAGGAACGGCACATTCACTGACATCGTCCCATTGATTCCTGGCAGCTTCACCTTGAGCCGGGAGGCGATCACGGTCATGGTGAGGAGCGCAAACAGTTCCACTGGCTGGCTTGACTTCCAGTGGACCAGGCTGTTCACGAGCGCCACAGCGCCGATCGTCACGATGCTGGCAATGAAAAGTTTTGAAATTAGCGAAAGCTTCTGCATAGCTCCCTGTTTGCCCGCCGCGCGTGGGCAATAATGGTCCCCTAATTCTGGTCTGAATCCGCCGGTTCGGAGAATGACGTGGTGATGCTGTCACCCCAGACAATGGAATTGCCCCAAATAATGCTGTTGCCATCCAGGCCAGTGTTGCCCCAGGTGATGGAGTTTCCCCAGATAATCGAGCTGGAATTCACGCCGGGACCCCACACAATGGAGTTGCCCCAGACGATCGAATTGCTCCACACCGAACTGGTATCCGCTTTTAACAGCACGTTGCCGTTGAGGTCACGCACGGCCATCGGCGAGAGCGCTGTTCCTGAAGGCATCTCATTGCTGGCCACAGCGGCGTAGGTGTTCAAATATCCGGCGCCCACGGCAAAAATGTCGTCTTGAATGTTGAAAGGAGCGCCGCTGCTTGAGGTGGCAGCGCTGAAGGCCGGGTAAGTCTTGGTGGCGGTCTTCATCAGCCTGGCTTTCACCTGGTCGGGAGTGAGATTGGGAATTCTCTCCAGCATGAGAGCGACGGCCCCGCTTACCATCGGTGCAGCCATACTGGTACCGCTCAAGCGAAAGTAGTAGGCAGTGCTCGAATTGCTCCCGTAGAGCCACGGAGCGACTTCATTGGCTGGGAAATTCCTGTCCAGCGTGCTGCCCGGAGAATTCAGCGAAACCATCTTGTTCCCGGGCGCAACCAGGTCCGGCTTGATCATATGGTCCAGCAAAGCGGGCCCCTTCGAGCTGAAGCTGGCCGTGCTGTCATCCAGAGTGCTGTCAGTCCCATGCGTGCTGGTTGCTCCCACGGTAATCACGTAAGGATCATTGCCGGGAGCGGTAATCGTGGCATAGCCGCTGGTTTGCATCGAGTTATCACGGCCGTAATTTCCCGCCGCCACAATCACTACAATGCCTGCCTTCCAGGCCTGTTCCACTGCCTGGCAGATTGGGTCAACCTGATAGCTTTCGCTGACTCTGCGGCCTAAAGAGAGATTGATGATGCGAATGTTGTAGCTGCCTTTGAGCTGGACCGCGCGTTGAATGGCCGCTATGACCGCACTGTCCGTCCCGGCGCCATTGGCGTCGAGCACGCGCAGGTTGATCAGGTTGACCCGCGAGGCAACGCCCTGCATGTAACCGCCGGAAACATAGCCGTTCCCTGCGATGATACCGGCAACATGCGTGCCATGCCCGTACTGGTCACTGGCATCGAGTCCCGGAATAAAACTCTGGCTGTAAACAACGCGCGAGTATCCGGTATAGAGGTTCATCAGGTCAGGATGGCTGGCGCGAATGCCGCTATCGATCACCGCCACTCCAATGCCGTAGCCGGTATAGCCTGCGTTAATCACACCCGTGGATTGAGTGGCATCGAGCACCCAATCTTCCTGCGACAGGTGGATCGTTTTGCGGTCAGGAGAGACGTAGGCAATATCGGGGTCCTGTTCCAGCTGCGGCAGCATGCTTGCCGGAATACGGAACACACTACCATTGATGACATCGAGGCTGTTTTGGTTCCTGGCGCCGAGCGCCACCCACTTCTGACGATGCTGGCTCAGCGACGCTCCTGCCTGGGCCTGGACGATCACGTCCATGAGCTCAGTTGGCGATGGCTGGCCAGTCAGCGACTCGAGCCTTGCTTTTCTAGCCTCCAGTTCGGGCGAAAGCTTCCTTCTTGCTCCAAAAGCGGAGTTGGTAGCCAGCATGAGCAGCAGTACGAGGGTTCCAGTCTTTATACGTTTTTTAATAGAAATCATGTTTTCCATTTCTATAGTGTTTCCCAATTTGGGCCTTGCTTAAGCAATTGCATGTTTACGGCCAGCATCTGTTTTTTAATAAACCGTTGATTATTAGAGAGTTGTAATAGGTGGTCAACCAGGAGTGGTGCCACACCTGTCGCAGCGGCGGCCATTCTGTGACTTTGTTGGCTCACCCGAGTCTCCCGGCCTCGGCCTCCAGTCAAAAGACTACAGAAGAAACACGTGCATTCGAAAAGACGGGCGCTTGGCCTGCCTTTTAGGCGCAGCAGGCTGCAGGCGAGAGCGTGTTTGAGGTAAAATTTTTAGTTCGTCTGCCACCGGTTTCGGAAAGAGGAGCCCGGCCGTCTGTTTCGCCGTTACCCGCAAGGACCAGACAAAGACCCATCAAGCCAGCAGAGCGTTCAAGGAGAGAGTTCAAGACATGGCAATTCCAGCAACCCAGATGCGTCCGGGGATGATCATCAAACACAACAGCGACCTTCACCTGGTCTTTACCGTGGAGCATCGTACGCCCGGCAACCTGCGCGCCTTCATCCAGGCCAAGCTGCGCAACATCCGCACTGGCGCCATGTTTGAGCACCGCTTCCGCTCGAGCGACCCCATCGACAAGATCACGGTGGATGAAATCCCCATGGAGTACCTTTACCAGGACGGCGACAGCTATTGCTTCATGAACACGGAGAACTATGAACAGACCCATTTGAGCAAAGACACGCTCGGCGACTCCGTGGACTACCTGACCCCGAACCTGCAGATCAAAGTGGAGTTTTACGACGGCAAACCGGTTGGCATTGAACTGCCGCAGATCGTGGAACTCACCGTGGTGGAGACCGAGCCAGGATTGAAGTCGGCCACGGCCTCAAGCGTGACCAAGCCGGCCAAGACCGAAACCGGGCTGGTGGTACAGGTGCCCCCGTTCATCAATGAAGGCGAGAAGATCCGCGTGGACACCGCTGAAGGCGCGTATCTCTCGCGGGCCTGATGCCAGCCCGTCATCGCAACATGTTTAACGGAGGCAAGAAATGAAATTGAAGACAATCTATCTTGTCCTGTGCGTGCTTGGCCTGGTGCTGCCGTATTGGCAGTTTCTACCCTGGGTGGCAGCGAATGGCCTGCACTTGCCCCTGTTCTTCCAGCAATTGTTCGCCAACCGCATCGGCGGCTTCTTCGGCATGGACGTGTTGGTTTCCTCAGCGGTGCTGGTAGTCTTTATGCGCGCGGAGAACGCAAGGGTGGCGACGCGCGGCCGGTGGTGGCCGGTGCTTGCGTTGCTTACGGTGGGGGTATCTTTGGCGTTGCCGCTCTTTCTGTACATGCGCGAGCTGAAGCTGGAACAAGCCCAGGGAGAAATGACAGCTGCCACCGCCTAAAACGCGTGCGCATTCCATTCTATGATTGCCAAACGTTACATTGTTCGTGGCAGGGTGCAGGGCGTCGGCTTCCGCTGGTTCGTCGACCACGAAGCGCGTTCGCTGGGGCTGGCAGGGTGGGTGAGGAATAACATTGACGGCACGGTGGAAGCGCTGGCCATGGGCAGCGATCAGCAGCACGCGGCGTTCGCAGGAAAACTGCGCCAGGGCCCGCGGGCCGCGCGCGTGGATGAAGTCACGGAATTGCCGGCCCAGCCGGTGGATGGTCTTACAACTTTTCGTATTGAAGGAGCATGGTAGATGGAACCGAAGCCAGCGATGAGCTGCGAGCACCTGAAGAAGCTAGTCCGCGAGGTGCCGGATTTCCCCAAGAAAGGAATTCTCTTTTACGACATCACGACCCTGCTCAAGGACAAGGTCGGCTTTGCCACGCTGATCGACTCGCTCTCCGAGCATTACCTTGATCGCGATATCGACCTGGTGCTGGGCATTGAGGCGCGCGGCTTCATCTTCGGGCCGGCGCTGGCGTACCGATTGAACGCCGGGTTTGTGCCCATCCGCAAGCCGCGCAAGCTGCCCGCGGAAACGGTGAAATGGACTTACGACCTGGAATACGGCACGGACACGCTGGAGATACACAAAGACGCGATCCGGCCGGGACAGAACGTGATTATTGTGGACGATCTGCTGGCCACCGGCGGTACGGCGAACGCGTGCCTGCAACTGGCGCAGTCGCTGGGCGCAAAGGTCGAGGGGATGGGGTTTGTGGTGGAGCTGGATTTTTTAGGCGGGCGCAAAAAGTTTGACGGCACGGAAGTGTTCTCACTGCTGCACTATGATAAGTAAGCCCATTTTGCCGCTGATGAACTCAAGTCAGCGGCAACTTCGGGTCCCTTCTCGCGCAAAAAATTCCCTGGCTTACACCACGCATTGCATTTAGACTTCTGGCGCGGTTGGGGGTGGGGCTCCGACCCTTTTTCTCTGCCTATGACAATCAAAAATCATGCTCTGCTGCTGTGTGGTGTCTCTCTGTTCGTCTTAAGCACGGGAGCGCTCTGCGCCGATGACGCGCGAACCGAAGCTAAACAACTGCTGGTATCGGCGCATGAGGCCACGGATTTGTCCGCCATCCTGCCTTACGAGCTTCAAGGAACTGTGGTGATCAATCCGGGAACGGCGAACGAGAAGAAAGGCAGCATCACGATATATCGCGACCATGACAGATGGCGGTCTGAGCTGCGCGTGGAGGACTACCAGGAAGTGAAGCTGGTCCGCGGCAACAAGCTTTATATCTACCGCTCAACACCGTTGCCCGTGCCACTGCTGGGCCGGCTGGCGGAAACCGACCACTACTGGGACAAGCTGGCGGAAGATGGCGATGCCAAGATGGGTGACGTCGCCAAGAAGAAGGTGCAGAACCAGGCGGCGAACTGTTTTGACGTTAAGGGCGAACACCGGCACCGGCTCTGCTTTGATCCTGAGCGAAAAGTGCTGCTGGAATCGATGGAACAGCAGAGAGCGATTGAATTTTCCAATTACAGTGACGTGGATGGGCATTTCTTCCCCAAAAAAATAACCGTGCTGCTGGAGCTGACCACGAAGGAAACGCCGATTCTGGCTATTGAAGACATTCAGGTAATCAAGGCCCAGTTTGCGCCCACAGCGTTCGCGGTTCCGCCGCACGCCATGGAATTTGACACTTGTGACAACATGCAGCCGGCCAAACCGCTGCAAACGCCGCAGCCGCGGTTTTCCCCCATGGTGGCGCGGAGAAATGCGGTTTCTCCCGCGATCCACGTTTACGGGATCATCGATAAGGATGGAAGCCTGCGCAATGTGAAGATCCTGACCAGCGACGCCGAAATACACCAGACGATCATGGAGACGACGAAGAACTGGCGTTATGCGCCGGCGATGTGCGGCACTTCGCCCGTGGCGACAGAAAAGGAAATCCAGATCTCGCTGTTTGGCGGCTTCGGCGGCGGCGATGACAGCGGGGGCGGGCGCAGGGGAAGGTAGCAATTGCGGCTGCGTGGCACGCCGTTACGTCAGCAGTTGATCCCGGCTATTTCCCGCTCCGTATTCTTATAAGCCCAGGCCATGCGCGGAGTATTGTGCGCGATGCCGAAGCGGCCGCGCTGGTCAAGCAGGATCATACCGCCGTGGCCCTTGAGGCGGCGCTTCAGGTACTGCATGGCCTCTATCACCACAGCATCAGGAGCACCGCCTGAGCGCACGCGATCAGCGGCCCACTTGGCCAGTACAAGCTTCATGATGGGTTCACCCCAGCCGGTACAGGAGCCGGCGGCGCTGTGATTGTCAGCGTAACAGCCGCAGCCGATGAGCGAAGAGTCGCCGACGCGTCCGGGAGCTTTGTTGAGCGTGCCACCGGTTGAAGTGCCTGCGGCGATGTTTCCGTTTACGTCGAGCGCCACGGCGCCCACGGTGTCATGGCTCGACTGCGGACCGGCAAAAGTGAGATCGGGATGGCCGGCGGCTTCTTTTTCCTGGGCCACTTTAAGGCGCTGGATTTCACGCTCGATGACCAACTCTTCATTGCGGCAGAGCGGCATGCCGTGCTCCTGGGCAAAGCGCTCAGCGCCTTCAGCGACAAAATAGACATGCGGGCTTTGGTCAAGCACCAGGCGCGCGGCCTGTATGGGATTGCGGATCCGCTCCACGCAGCCGACACCGCCGGCGCGCAAGGTGTCGCCATCCATCATGAGGGCGTCGAGTTGCACGCGGCCGTCGCGGGTGAGAAAGCTGCCGCGGCCGGCGTCGAATGTCTCATCGTCTTCCATGCAGACGATGGCGGCTTCCACAGCGTCCAGCGCGGTACCGCCGCCTTCCAGAATATGCCAGCCTTTGGCTAGCGCATTCTGCACGCCGAGAACGTGCGCTGGCACCATGTCGTCAGGAATAGCCCAGGCGCCGCCGTGCACCACCAGTACAGGGAGTTGTCTCAATGTGTTGGCCTCGTTGAAGCTGCACAAATTTTATCAGAGGCATGTCGCTCTACGGCGCCGCCGGCTCAGTCCG
>JBGPZS010000113.1:0-9943 GCA_041493865.1 Terriglobia bacterium | reverse complement strand
GTGAACCACTACTATCCCGGGCTTCCCATTCTGGAGATGTGTTACCACTCACCTGAAATTCCGAGCGCGGATTTTGTTTTGACCGACTCACCGGACGAATTGATCACGGCAATCAGGCTGGTGCTTGCCGGGCGGCGGGTCCGCGGGTATACGGACTGATGCCGCAGGACTTCGCATTCCTCCTGGCCATGACACTTTTCTGATTGACATGCCCGTGTGAGGTTCGCTAGCATGAATTCCGTAATGCTTTCCTTCGCCCATCGCTATCGCCATCACCATCATCACGCGGCGCACGTGTCGGCGGAGGCCTGTAAGGGGTAACTACAGCGCAATCATGAGATCGATGGCCCGCCGGCAAGAAAATCGGCGGGCTTTTTGTTTTGTGCCTGGTTTTGGCTTGGCAACGCTTTGAAGTAGCAAAATGTGAGGACACATGCAAATCGACTTTGACAAAATGGACGGCCTGGCCCCGGCCATCGTTCAGGAAGACTCCACCGGCGAGGTGCTGATGGTGGGCTTTATGAATGCCGAGGCCTACGCGCGCACCACTGCAACCGGCTATGTGACTTTTTATTCGCGCACCCGGCAAAAGTTGTGGACGAAAGGTGAGACCTCCGGCAACCGGCTGCGCGTGATCTCCGCACTGACAGACTGCGATCGTGACACCATTTTGGTCCGCGTCTACGTGGAAGGCGATGGCCTGGTCTGCCACACCGGCACGAAATCCTGCTTCACCCAGCCGCTGGCGATCCAGACCGCGGAGGCGCCGCGATGAAACTGCGCGTTGGAGTGCCCAAGGGGAGTTTGCAGGAGTCCACGATTGCCCTGTTCAAGCGCGCCGGATTGAACGTGTATACCAGCAGCCGCTCCTACTTTGCCGGCACGGACGATCCCGAAATCGAGTGCATGCTGATTCGGGCGCAAGAGATGGCGCGGTACGTCGATCACGGCGCCCTGGATTGCGGTCTTACCGGCAAAGACTGGGTCGTTGAAAGCGGTCTGGAGATGGTGACCGCGGCCGAGCTGACGTATGCCAAACAGGGCCTGGGCAAGGTGCGATGGGTGCTCGCCGTGCCGGAAGATTCGGCCTTCAGCAAAGCTGAAGACCTGGCGGGGAAGATCATCGCCACCGAGCTGGTGAACGTGACGCGCAGCTACTTTGCTGCCCGCAATGTTCCCGTAAAAGTTGAATTCTCATGGGGCGCAACTGAGGTGAAGCCGCCCACCCTCGCCGATGCCATTGTTGAGATCACCGAAACCGGCAGCTCGCTGCGCGCCAACCGGCTCCGCATCATCGAAATCTTAATGGAATCCACCACTCAGCTCATTGCGAATAAAACTGCGTGGGCCGACGAAGAGAAGCGCCGCAAGATTGAAAATCTGGCCCTGATGCTGTGCGGCGCCATCTATGCACAGGGGCGCGTGGGCCTGATGCTGAATGTTCGCAAGCAGGACTTGGCCGGCGTCTTATCTGTGCTGCCCGCGCTGCAAAAGCCTACCATCTCGACCCTCAGTGACGGCGAGTGGGTGGCTGTGAACACAATCATTGAGGAAACCACTGCGTGGAAGATCATGCCCCAACTCAAGGCCGCCAAGGCGGAAGGGATCGTCGAGTACCCTCTAAACAAGGTGGTGCTGTGATGCGCACATTCCGGGGCCGCAAGGCGGAGGCCTTTGTTCGTGCGCTGGAACAGCGCGGCGCCGCCGATCTTGCCCGCGTGGAAAAGCAGGTTGGCCGGATCGTGGCCGATGTCAGAAAACACGGCGACCGCGCGCTTCGCCGGTACGCGGAACAGTGGGACAGTCTTAAACCCAGGCAGCCGCTCCGCGTCGCCGATGCCGAACTTGAGCAGGCGTGGAGCTCAGTCCCGGAAGAATTCAAGCAGGCGCTGAAAACCGCGGCCATCAACATCAGGCAGTATTGCCAATGGCAGATGCCGCAACCTTGGCGCAATGCCGTCTCGCCCGGCATCCAGGTAGGGCAGGTGGTGCGGCCGGTGCAGTCCGCTGGGTGTTACGTGCCCGGAGGCCGCTATCCGCTGCCTTCCACC
Organism: Terriglobia bacterium; assembly: GCA_041493865.1. Lineage (GTDB taxonomy): Bacteria > Acidobacteriota > Terriglobia > Terriglobales > Acidobacteriaceae > Angelobacter. The sequence goes on along the minus strand of JBGPZS010000113.1, from coordinate 7,892 downwards.
ATGCTCATGACGGTGATTCCCGCGCAGGTGGCGGGCGTTTCGCAAATCCGTGTCGTCTCGCCGCACCCCGCGCCCGAAACCCTGGCGACCGCACATTTTCTCGGCGTACGCGAGTTCTTCCGCATCGGCGGCGCGCAGGCCATTGCCGCGCTGGCATATGGCACCGCGTCTGTGCCCAAGGTCGACAAGGTTGTGGGTCCAGGCAACTTGTTTGTGACGGCGGCGAAGAAGATGGTGGCTTTTGATTGCGGAATTGATTTTCTCGCCGGCCCCACGGAGGTAGTGATTGTGAGTGAATGCGGCGAGCCGCGTTTCATCGCCGCCGATCTTGTGGCCCAGGCTGAGCATGACCCGGACGCGCTGGCCGTCTTCATCACTGCCTCAGCACCGTTGGGGGAACAAGTTGTCTCTGCGGTGAGCCGTGCTGCGGCCAGTAACGAGATAGCAAAGATCTCCCTGCAAGAAAATGGAGCGGTCCTGGTTGCCGGATCGCACGACCAGGCCCTGGATTTCGCCAACCGCATTGCTCCCGAACACATCACGATCGATGAGGAAGATCTGGCGCATGTCCGCAATGCAGGATCAATTTTTGTCGGCGATTATTCCCCGCAAGCGGCGGGCGACTATGCCGCCGGGCCGAACCACGTGCTGCCTACGGGCGGCGTTGCACGCTTCCGGGCTGGACTCGGAGTGCACGATTTTGTTAAGACCATCTCCGTCCAGCAACTCTCGCGCGATGGCCTGGACCGCATCGGCGCCGCGGTGATTACGCTGGCGGAGGCCGAGGGGCTCAAGGCCCACGCAGAATCCATTCGAGTGAGGTCCGCAAATGCTTAAAGCGCGCAAGTGCGTCCGCGAGATGCGCGAATACCATTCTCCGCTGAGCAGTCCAACGATTGATCTGCGGCTGGACATGAACGAAAGCACCACCGGATGCTCACCCCGCGTGCTGGCCAAATTGAACAACATGGATGCCCGGACACTGGCACTCTATCCACGACGTGAGGCAGGTGAAAAACTTGTGGCCGACTCCCTGGGCGTTGCGCCCGCGCAGCTCCTGCTCACGAATGGCGCTGACGAGGCCATTGACCTTCTTTGCCGCGCCTATCTGGAACCCGAGAACGAAATCGTCATCGTGGTGCCGACCTTCGCCATGTATGAAGTCTTTGCGCAAACGGAGAACGCCAAGGTAGTGCGCGTGCCGGCAGGGCCTGATTTCAGCTTTCCCGAGCAACGAGTGCTTGACGCTTTGACCGCCAACACCAGGGTGGTTGTTATCTGCAATCCCAACAATCCAACCGGCGTGGCTGCTGCGCGCTCCAGCATCCTGAAAGTGATTGAGGCCGCGCCTGACGCTGCCGTTCTGCTGGACGAAGCGTACTTTGACTTCTATGGCCAAACCCTGATGGACCAGATTGGCAAGCTTCCCAATCTGTTCATCGCGCGAACTTTTTCCAAGGCCTATGGGCTGGCCGGCATGCGCCTGGGCGCAATAGCCGGCGATCAGGAACAGATGTCCGTGCTGCGTCGCATGGCGTCTCCTTTTAACGTGAATGCTTTCGCTATCGAGTGCCTGGCAGAAGCGCTGGCTGACCGGCAATTCGTAGAAGAGTATGTCGCCCAGGTGCAAACCAGCCTTGCATGGCTGCGGAATGAACTGGAGCAACTCAATTTCAAGTGCTGGCCCAGCCAGGCAAACTTTATTCTCTGCCGCTTCGGGGAAGAGAAGACAGCCATGCTTGAGGCACTGCGTGCGCGCGGCATCGCGCTGCGCGACCGCCCCGATTGCGAAGGTTGCGTGCGCATCAGCATCGGCACGCAAAAAGAGATGGAGCGCCTGATCGCCGAACTGAAACAAGTGGTGCTTCAGCTTCCGGCGGCAAAGCAGGTGACGCGATGAGGACGGCACAATGAGAAAGGCATCTCTCCGCCGCGTCACCACGGAGACGCAGATCCAGCTCGCGCTGACCATCGAAGGCCGGGGTCGCTATGACGTCTCGACCGGGGTCCGCTTTCTCGACCACATGCTCGAGTTGTGCACCCGCCACGGCGCTTTCGACCTGAAGCTCAAAGCCACCGGCGACCTGGACGTCGATCAGCACCACACGGTTGAGGATGTTGGCATCGCGCTGGGTGAGGCGTTCGACAGCGCGCTCGGCGACAAGCGCGGCATCATGCGCGCCGGATATTTCCTGATGCCGATGGATGAGACCCTGGGACTGGCAGCGGTCGACTTCAGCGGGCGTGCCGCGGCAGTGGTCGACACAAAAGTGAAAACGCGGCTGGTCGGCGATCTGCAGTCAGAACTGGTCCATGATTTCTTTGAGGGCTTTGCCCGGGGCGCGCGCGCCAACGTTCACCTCAAGACCGTCTACGGGCGCTCCAACCACCACAAGATTGAGGCGCTGTTCAAGGCCTTTGCCCGCGCTTTGCGCGTTGCCTGCTCGCGCGACCGGCAACTGGCCAAAATGCTGCCCAGCACCAAGGGCCTTCTATGATCGCGATTGTGGATTACGGCGCCAGCAACATCAGCTCAGTCAGGAAAGCGCTGGAACATCTACGGGCCGAAGCGCAGGTGACCTCGGATGCTGCAGTAATTGCCGCCGCGCAGAAAATCATTGTCCCCGGAGTAGGCCACTTCAGCCGCTGCCAATCGCTCAACGAGAACTTACGGGCGACCGTGCTCGATGCCATCAGCGGCGGCAAGCCGTTCCTGGGCATCTGCGTGGGAATGCAGTGGCTGTTCGCAGGCAGCACAGAGGCCCCGGAAACGCCAGGCGCAGCACTCTTCACCGGCGAATGCTCGCGCTTCCCTGCTTCAGTAAAATCACCGCATGTTGGCTGGAACCAGATCGAGGTCAGCGGCAAATCGCGCCTTCTCCAGGGCGTCAGCAACGGCGCATTCGTCTACTACACACACTCTTATCGAGCGCCGGTGATCGAGCAGACCGTCGCTTGCACGAATTATGGCGGCGTTTTTTCTGCCGCAGTGGAGCGCGATAACGTCTTCGGCGTGCAGTTCCACCCGGAGAAATCCGCCGAAACCGGTTTGAAGATTCTGGAGAACTTCTGTGCCCTCTGAGCGGCTGGCCAAACGGATCATCGCCTGCCTGGACGTGGACGCCGGACGGGTGGTCAAAGGCATACAGTTCCAGCAGCTGCGCGATGCCGGCGATCCCGCGGAACTGGCGCTGGCCCACGCCACTGCCGGGGCCGATGAGATTGTGCTGCTCGATATCACCGCCACTTCCGAAGGCCGCAAGACGCTGGTGGAAACAGTCCGCCGCACCGCGCGCGATTTGTTTGTGCCGTTCGCCGTCGGCGGCGGCGTACGGACGCTGGACGATGCAGTCAAAGTTTTTGACGCGGGCGCCGACAAAGTCAGCATCAACTCCGCCGCGGTTGCCAATCCGGACCTGATCGGGGAGATCGCCGGACGATTTGGCTCACAGGCAGTGATTGTGGCCATTGATGCGCGCCGCGGATCGGGTCCAGCGGATATCGCGGAGGTCTTTGTCTCTGGTGGACGCACTGCCACAGGTAAGAAGGCGCTGGCCTGGGCGTACGAAGCGGGAGAGCGGGGCGCGGGTGAGATCCTTTTGACCTCCATGGACCGCGACGGCACCGGCGCAGGCTTTGACTGCGAACTCACCGCCGCGGTCGCTGGATCGGTTTCGATTCCGTTCATCGCTTCCGGCGGCGCGGGCAACACACAGCATTTTGCCGATGTCTTCACCGCAGGCAAGGCTGACGCCGCGCTGGCCGCTACGATTTTTCATTTTGGCATCCACGCCGTGGCCGAACTGAAACAGAATCTCCTCGACCAGGGCATTCCCATGAGGTGGCCGTGCTGATCCCTTCCATTGATCTTATGGGCGGGAAAATCGTCCAACTGGTTCACGGCGAGAAGAAGGAGCTGGAGTTCGACAACTTTGATTATTGGATCGACCGCTTCTCGGCGTATCCTCTGGTGCAGTTGATTGACCTCGACGCCGCCATGGGTCGCGGCAACAATCGCGAACTGGTGGCCATGATCTGCAAGCGGCTTCCCTGCCAGACCGGCGGCGGCATTCGCGACGTTGCCCGCGGAAGCGAACTGCTCGCCCTTGGCTCCAGGCGGGTCATCTTCGGTTCGGCACTGCTCAAGGATGGCGCGATCAACACGGCCCTGGCGGCAGAGGCGGCGAAGACTTTGGGGACTGAACAAGTCACCTTCGCTATCGACTCGCGCCGCGGCAAGGTCGCCATCCAGGGATGGAAAGAGGACACAGCGGTCGGTCCGTCTGAGATGGTCCGCGTTCTCGAGCCCTATTGCAGCGCGTTTCTCTACACGCATATCGATACGGAAGGCACCCTGGCAGGCTTCCCTGTGCAAGTTGCGCGCGACCTGCGCCGGCAAACCCAGCGGCAATTGATTGTGGCAGGCGGAATTCGCTCGATGGAGGAAGTCCAGGAGTTGGACGCCATAGGGGCAGACGCAGTGGTGGGGATGGCGATCTATACCGGCGCGATGCGGCAGTAACGAACCGCTTCGCTGAACACGGCCGGAAACACAGCCAAGAAAAACGTTGGCGGCAACATTGCCATCAGAGAACGACGGGGCTAGACTCGTAAAATTATGAGCGCTTCAGAACCAGCAGTGAGTTTTCGTGACCTTCTCGCATACACAGATTACCTTGCCCAGCGATGGCTCAACTATTTCAAACAGCACCCAAAGGCGCTGGAGATCGACGTTGGCGGAAAAACAGGAACTTTGCGCGACCTGGTCAGCCATACCTTTCAGGTCGAACAGTTCTTTGCCGATCTGTTATTGCAGGACGGCGCAGGAGCGATGGCTCCGCCGGCAAAGATTGCGACGCCCACGATGGAAGACCTTGAACGCATGCATCATGATGCGCATCAGAAGCTCGCGCGGTATATCGCTTCAGCGAACGATGAAGCGCTGCAACAAACGCGGAAGCTGGGGCAAGTGACGGTCTCAAACCGCAAAACGCTGACGCAAACCGTGCTGCACAGCGTCCATCACTGGGCGCAGGTTGCCATGGAGGTGCGCCAGGCTGGCTTCCCTGCGGAGAGACCACAGGACATTATTGCCAGCCCAGTGATGATTTAACGTTTCTTCCCGCGATAAAGACCGGCGATCGCAAACGTATAAGGTGTCCAGGTGGCATCCTTGAACCCGACCGATTCCATACGTGCCAGCATCTCTTGCGGTGCTGGAAATTTGTGGACGGAAGCGGGAAGATATTCGTACGGGCCGCGCACGCCGGAAATCAGCGTCCCAATCCGCGGCAGCACACGGCGGAAATAGAAGCCATACAGCTTGCCCAGCACGCCTCCGGGTTCGCTGAAATCCAGGATGCCCACTTCACCCTGCGGTTTGAGCACGCGAAAAATTTCGCGCAGACCAGCGTCGTAATTCGCCAGGTTGCGGAAGCCGAAGGAAGAGACCACCAGGTCCATGCTGCTGTCAGCCAGAGGCAGGTGCAGCGCATCGGCTTCAACAGGCTGGATTTTTTTCGCGCTGAACTTGGCCATGCCGTGTTGCAGCATCTGGCGGGAGAAGTCGAGCGCCAGGACTTGAGCGCTGCTGTTCTGCCGGGTTGCAACTGCGCGCAGCGCCACAGACATGTCCCCTGTCCCGGCGCAGAGATCGAGCACGCGGGCGCTGCTCCTGGAAATAATGTGGGTGAAGGTGCGGGCCGTGCGCCGCCACCACAGCCGGTCAACGTTCATGGAGAGAACGTGATTGAGGAGGTCGTAACGCGGGGCAATCTCGTCAAACATCTGCCGCACGGCCAGCGCGGCGGAATGCTCGTCTGACGTTCCGGTGGGCGTGGTACCCAGAGCGCGACCGGAGGAAGAGCTGAAAGCGGGCTTGAGTGAATCAGCGGTGGGCGTTTTGGCCTGTTCAGGCATGGTTTCTGATCAGCTCCACGGCGTCGCGGACAATGCTTGCCCGCACATCTCCTGAGATCTTCACCTTGCCGATCTTCTGAGGAAGAACAAAGTGAACGGTCCCGCCGACGGTCTTTTTATCGGCGCTGAGGCGATCCAACACTTCGTGGGCCTCACACACAACCGGCGGCAACGGCCCATAGGCCCGAGTGGCTGAGGCAATGCGGTCCGCGGTCTCAGCGCTACAGAAGCCTGCGCCGCGGGCGATGGCGGCAGCCGCGATCATGCCCCAGGCCACGGCTTCACCGTGCAGGAAGTGCGTGTATTCGGTGGCCGCTTCCAGCGCGTGCCCGATAGTGTGCCCGAAGTTGAGGATGCGCCGCAGGCCGGATTCCTTTTCGTCGGCTGAAACCACGTTCGCCTTCACGCGGATGGAATCGGCGATCACGCGCTGCATCGCCCGGGCATTGCGGCCAAGGACCTTATTTACGTTTCGCTCCATGAAATCAAACAACGCGCGGTCGCGGATGACGCCGCACCTGAGCGACTCAAACAAGCCGGAGCGAAACTCGCGGTCGTCCAGCGTCGCCAGAATTTCCGGATCCACCAGGACGGCCTTCGGCTGATGGAACGAGCCAATCAGGTTCTTGCCTGCCCGCAGGTTCACGCCGGTTTTGCCGCCGATGCTGGCATCCACCTGCGCCACCACGGTGGTGGGAATCTGCACGACCGGGATGCCGCGCATAAAAACTGCCGCCAGAAAGCCGGCGCTGTCGCCAATGACGCCGCCGCCGAAGGCCACCAGGAGCGACTTGCGGTCAGCCCTGGCGTCGGCCAGCCGCTCAGCCAACTGCTCTACCGTGTGCAGCCGTTTGGCCGGCTCGCCGTCATGCATCTCCAGGACTTCATAGGGCAGGCGCGCATCACGCAAAGATTTTTCCAGGGCCTCACCCCAATGGCGGCGCACATTGGGAGAGGTAATCACGAACACACGGCTGCCAGGGGTCGGCAAAACACGGAGAACCTCGCGCCCGGCGCGGCGCAATAACCCGGCGCCCACCGTGACCTGGTAACCGCCTGGCTTCGTCCTAACGCGGATTTTCTGCATGCAGATTCATCATAAATGATCGGAGCGTTGGACCGCCGAGACCGCACAGCATCGCAGCGACATTGCGATAGTCCCTGGTCCTAATTCAAGATCATGGCCGAATACTGATAGTGGTAGGAAATGACGTTATTGCCTTGAAGATCACCTCTTGTGGAGATTTTGCCACAAGGCAGGAAAATTCAACCTGCACCACTACCAGAACACTCTGATTTGCGCTGTAGCGCCAATTTCTTGTTACCATTTGGGCGACATGAAAAAGCCTCCTGCGCAGGTGGATTTCATCGTTGTTGGAGCGGGCGTGGCCGGGCTACGCGCGGCCATCGCGCTGGCTGAGGCCGGCAAGGTGCTGGTGCTGGCGAAGCAGGAGCTCTCGGAGTCAGCCACACAATACGCGCAGGGCGGAATCGCGGTTGCCCTGAGCGATGAAGATGAAATCAGCCTGCACCTGCAGGACACGATTAACGCCGGCGACGGCATCGTGAACGTGAATGCGGCACACGTCCTGGTGGAAGAAGGCCCGGACCGCATTCAGGAGCTGATCGACTGGGGCACGGAGTTTGACCGCGAGGGCACGCGCCTGACGTTCACGCGCGAGGCCGCGCACAGCCGCGACCGTATCCTGCATGCTCACGGTGACTCCACCGGCCGCGAGATCGGGCGCGCGCTGTATGCAAAGGCCGCTTCGTTGAAGAACATTTCACTCTCAGAGTTTGAATTTACCGCCAGCCTGGATGTGAGCGCGGGCCGTATTGGCGGCCTGAAGCTGATCTCCGGCACGGGCGAGGCGCAAACCGTCAGCAGCGGCGCGGTCCTGCTGGCCACGGGAGGCGCAGGCCACGTTTACAGCAACACGACGAATCCCGCAGTCGCCACGGCAGATGGAGTG
>JBGPZS010000065.1:0-12112 GCA_041493865.1 Terriglobia bacterium | reverse complement strand
CGGGGCGATCATAACTTGCTTTCAAGCGAAAGGAAACTCAAAAGATGCAGCGGAAATATCTGGCAGTTGGAATCTCGTTCATCGTGATCGCGGTGCTGGCCATCGCGCAGCAGCCACCGGAAGACAAGAGCAAGCGTCCCAGCCCTCCGGCCACGGCCGCAGTCACGCTCAAAGGAAAGAAAATTACCATCGACTACAGCCGTCCTTCTCTCAAGGGCAGGAAAGTGGGGCAGGAACTTGCGCCTTACGGACATGTGTGGCGCACAGGAGCCAATGAAGCCACTGCCCTCACCACTGAAGTTGATCTGAACATTGGCGGCGTGAAGGTGCCTGCGGGCAAATACACGCTGTACAGTCTGCCTTCTGAAGGCACGTGGAAGCTGATCATCAATAAACAGACCGGCCAGTGGGGCACACAGTATGACGGGAGCCAGGACCTGGCGCGCGTCGACATGAAGAAGAGCGCCCTGCCGCAATCGGTGGAGCAGTTCACCATCTCCTTCGATAAAAAGAGCGAGAGCATGGCTGATCTCAATCTGGATTGGGGGAACACGCGCGTCTCAGTCGCCGTGAAAGCCGAGTAGAAAAAGACGGCGGCAGCGGTATGGCGATGGTTTGTTTAGAAGTGTTTGCCGGCTAGAGTTCGCAGCCGCCGCCGCTGCCACTGCCTAAAGACCTTCCGGCGCTGCTGCCTGTGCTTGAGCCCGGAACGGAGAAGTGGACCTCGCCGCTCTCGTTGGAACTGACGGTGCACCGGCCAGAGACGCTTGATTCAGGCGACGCGCTTAAGGAATAACTCGTGGTGGGCTTGTTGCCGTCACCCACGAGCTCAAAGACGTAACCGCTCTTGAGTCCGCTGGTCAGCGCTTCATCCATGATGATGCATGCGTTTGTACTTGTGGGTCTTTCACAAGAGCTGCCGTTTCTGCCCAGGTTCGCCAGATTGGCGGAATAGCCCACATCGGGATAGGTGTTGTTGTACAAAACCTCGGCTGTGTGGATGGTCTTGACTGAGACCACGGCCGCTGCTTCATTGGCGCGCATCTTTCCATGAACCAGGTTGGGAATGGCGATGGCAGCAATGATCAGAATGACCATGACAACTACCAGGACCTCAACCAGGGAGAACCCGGCGAGTTTCCGTCCCGTAAATCTGATAGCGCCTTGTGTCCTTACCGTGGGCATAGCACAAAGGTAACTGCTTTCGTGGGTACTAGAATACCCCAAAAGACCGGCGTTCCTGATTATTAAATCTTCTAATGTTGACGCAAAATATGCCCTAAGTTTTAAGTGCTTTCAATTCAACGATCGGTTAAGTTACTTCCGTTTTGAACGGCACAGGTTCCCGCTGTGCAAAGAGATTCACACCTCGACTTTCTGGTCTGGCTGTCTCTGACGGCGGCTCCTGTTGACAGTCTAAATGAATACGATGTAGCTTCTGTTGGTAAGCAACAGGAAGGGGTCCGCGACATGGGTGGTGCGAAAACCGATGTGCTGCAGGGTACGCTGGACCTGATGGTCCTGAAGACGCTGGAGGCGCTGGGGCCCATGCATGGCTACGGCATCGCGCGGCGCATTGAGCAGGTCTCAGAGAACCTGCTGCAACTCAATCAGGGCACCCTGTACCCGGCGCTGCTCCGCCTGCAGCAGCGGGGATGGATCAAATCCGAGTGGGGCACTTCAGAGAACAATCGCAAAGCCAGGTTTTATAACCTTACCAATGCCGGCCGGCGCCAGCTCGCGGTGGAAGCCAGGAATTGGGAACGCATCTCCGGCGTGATGGCACGCCTGCTCAGCGGCGCGCAGGAAGCTTAGCCGTTCTTAGGATTTCAAATTCCGTTTTAATCAGGCTCTCAAAGAAAGCATTGCTAGCCTTTGCATGGCGCAAGCCAAAAAATCGGCTTATGCTGCTGAGCGATCGTCACCGGAGCCAGCGCTGTTGATCATTACGTCCGGAGCTTGATCGCCAGCTGGAAGCCGGTCTTCCACGGCGGGCTCCGCGCTGGCGGTGGCGGCAAAAGGAAGAAAGACGGCGCAGCATGTGCCGTGGCGCACTGCATCATTGCGGCTGCGCAGGCGAAGCTTGCCGCGATGTTTCTGCACGATCCCCTGGCTCACCCACAAGCCCAGGCCGGTGCCCTTGGAATCCTTGGTAGAAAAGAACGGTTCAAAAATGCGCTGCATGTTTTCCGCCGGGATGCCGCAGCCGTCGTCAGCCACTGTGACGCGGATGCCTGTCCGGCCCTGGCCGTTACGTGCCTGTTTCACGCGAATATAAATATTTCCCGGCGCTGAAATGGCCTCAATCGCGTTCAGCACCAGGTTGGAAAATACCTGGCGCAATTCACTGGGAAACGCCGCCAGGGGGCCGACCTCGCTGAAATCCTTGTGCACGGTAATCTGGCTTTGTTCGATCCTCTCGTCATAGGCCGCCAGCACCTCTTCAAACAACTGGGGCACGGAGCTCATCACCGGCGAAGAGATTTCACGGTAGAAGCCAAGCGTCTGCTTGGTGATATGGACCACCCGAGCCAGTTCCTCTTCCGCGGTCGTTACATAGATCAGCGCGGACTCCGGCATTTTCGCGCTGGTGCGCAGGATGTAGAGCGCGTTCATCACCGAGGCCAGCGGGTTGTTGATCTCATGCGCGATGCTTGCCGCCAGGCGGCCGGTGGCGGCAATTTTTTCCGACTGTCGCAGCGTCTGCTCCGCCGCTTTGCGCGAGGTCACATCCATGGCTACGCCCAGAATGCGTACGGGTACATCCGCGATCACGATCGTGCGTCCACGCGCTTCCAGCCAATGCAGGCCTTTGTCGGCAAAGATCACGCGGTACTGCACTTCGTACTCGCTCTTGCTGGCCAGCGCTTCGGTAATCGACTGGTGCACCTGCTGGCGGTCTTCAGGAACAATGCTCTCCATCCAGCTTTCGTAGCGGCCGTCAAACTTTTCCACCTCAATGCCGTGGAGACGGCGGATCTCATCGGACCAGGCCAATTCGCCGGTCTGAAGGTCCCATTCCCAGATGCCGATGCCGACATACTGCTGCGCCAGTCGCATGCTCTCTTTGCCGCGCTCCAGCATCTCCTGCGCCCGTTTGGTTTCGGCAATCTGCTCCTGCGCCTCACGGTAGAGGCGGACGTTGTCAATGGCCACGGAAGCCATGTGCGTCAGCTGGACCAGAATCGCTTCGTCGTCGGGGGAGAATTCGCCGGTCAGCTTCTGGGAGAGCTGGATCAAGCCAAGATTTCTTCCGTCACGGGTAAGCAGGGGAGCGGCCAGCCAGCCGTAGCGTGTGGCGTCTGTGGCGCGGCGTACCGGCCCCCAGGCATTGGCCCGCGGTCCCGGATGCAGCCGGACCGGCTTGTTGAGATTGCACGCCAGCATGAACATCTCAGAACTCTCTCTGGCAAACTCGAGCGCGGTCTGCCCTTCCGCCACTGAGACGCAGGTAATGCTGCGGTTCCACTCGCCTTTCGGCAAGAGGGTGGTCAGGGCCTGGCGCGCGCCGATGATGTTCCGGGCCTGGTCGGTGATGACCTGGAGCAGAGAATCCAGGGCCAGCACCGAATTGATCTTGACCGCGGCTTCCGCCAAAGAGCGTAAAACAGCGGTGCGCCGCTGCTCGGCCGCCAGAGTTTGCAGTGAGTCGTGGTAGAGCCGGGCGTTATCCAGCGCATTGGCCGCCTGCCGCGCGTAGAGCTCGACCAGCCGCGACTGGCGGTCACTGGGAGCGTGCGGCTTGCGGAAAAAAGTCACCACTACGCCCTGCGCATCGCCCCGGACGTTGGTGATCGGCGTGCTGAACACCGAACGGAAGCCAACCTGAGTGGCCGCGTCGACAAAAGGAAAATACGTCCCGGCTTTGTCGATGTCTTCGATCAGCACGCGGCGATCGGGGGAAAAGAAAGATGCCGGCAGTTCGCCGAAGAGTTTGATCTGCTCGGCGGTGAAGCCGGCGAAAGCGACGACTTGCAAGGTCTTGCTGGAGCGCTCAGGGAGCAGAAGGAGCATGGCCAGGTCGGTCTTTTGCAGGGCGGCAACGGAAGTCAAAACGTCATTCAGCAGGCGCTGCAGCTCCAGGTTGCTGGAAAGGCGCACGCTGAGATCGTGAAAGCGTTTGAGGTCGCTGCGCTGCGATTCAAGTTCGTCGCGCAGGCGGGCAAGATCACTGCTCAGTCTGCCCGCGATCGTTTCCGCCGCAGACCATTTCTGCCGCGCCAATCCCACGATCAGCGTGACCGCGATCAGCAGCGCCGACCACAGTTCACTGCTGGTAGCCGAGTTTTCCGGCTGGTAAAGGTAGGCGAAGGCGTTCAGTGCGGCAGTGTTCAGCAGCGCACCGGCGGCGGCAGCAGGCAAGCCGCCGATCACCGCGGAAATGCATGCAGCAGCAATGAAAAACACGCCAACGCCGGGATGGAAAAAAGGCAGGCTGTACCGGGCAAGGCTCCACGCGGCCACAGGCAACAGAAATGTTGTGACCCACGAAAGCACACGCAGGCGAGCCGTAGGGGAGGAATACATCTCGCTTACTCCTGCTCCATAGATGAGCGTTTCAGACGAGTGGCACTTCGAGGATAACATGCATTTGATTGTGAACTCCCTCATGAGGTTGGTTCATTTTTTCCGAAGGACTACGCAGGCAGTGAACTGATATAGAAAAAAAGCAGGAAATCAGCATCTGTCCGAAGGGTCGAATGCCGGCCCCCGCTTGGACGCCCGTAACATGCTCAGAGTTTGATGTCTTTCAAATCTACGTCTTCAAACATTAGGGAGTACTAAGATACCTGGAGGGACGTGGCCGAGGTTCATATGAAAGAATCGCAAGGATGAGGGGCATCCGTCATTTGGTCGATTTTTCATTTGCGAAGGCATTGGATCAAATTGTTTTAACAGCAAGCTGCGGATAGCCTGCGTTTCCCATAGTCCTTAGAGTTGGGACTGCGGAGACAAAACATATGCAATTGCAAACGACATCTGGAAGCACAAATCAGAAATGGTCGCTGGTACTGGCGCGTGACGCCAGGGCCGACGGCCGGTTCGTCTATGCGGTGAAATCCACCGGCATTTTTTGCCGTCCCTCATGCCCCAGCCGCAGGCCGCGGCGGGAGAACGTGGAGTTCTATGATTCACCGGCGCAGGCGCAGCAGGCGGGATACCGGGCCTGCCGGCGCTGCACACCTCTGGAACGCAACCCGCAGACGCAAAAGGTAGAGGCAGCCTGCCGTTACATCGACGAAAACCTGGACATCACGCTCAGCCTGACCGCGATTTCGCGCCATGTGGCGATCAGCCCTTTTCATTTTCAGAGGCTGTTCAAGCGGTTGCTGGGGATCAGCCCGCGCCAGTACCAGCAGGCACGGCGGGCGGGGAAGTTTCGCCAGGCGCTTCTGGGCGAAGGCCGCGTGACCGACGCGATCTATGAAGCCGGTTACAGCTCCAGCAGCCGCGCTTATGAAAGCGTTTCCGCGCAACTGGGGATGACTCCGTCAGCGTTCCGCCGCGGCGGCGAAGGAGTTGCGATTCGCTGCACCGTGATCTCAACCGAGTTGGGCAAACTACTGGTGGCCACCACCGTGCGAGGAGTCTGCTCCGTGCGCTTTGGCGAAAGTGAAGCCGCCTTGCTGCGCGAACTCAAGCGTGACTTTGAGGCAGCGGAGATCCATCGCGACGACCAGGGACTGGCGCCGCTCGCAACCCAGGTAAAGCAGTTGTTGAGCGGGCCGGCGGCGCCGCTGAACATTCCGCTTGACCTACGCGGGACCGCGTTTCAGCAAATGGTCTGGAAAGAGCTGCGACAAATACCTTCAGGCCAGACGCGCAGTTATGCCGAGGTGGCGAAGACCATCGGCCGGCCAAAGGCAGTGCGTGCCGTGGCCAATGCCTGTGCCTCGAACCCGGTTGCGCTGGTGGTGCCGTGCCATCGCGTGGTGCAGAAGAACGGCAGCCTGGCCGGGTACCGCTGGGGTGTCAAGCGCAAGGCGGCCTTGCTGAAAAAAGAAGCAAATAGCAAATAGCAATTCAGCTTTTTCTGAACCCCGAAGCGAGGGGTCCCTACCTTAAGTCCGCAACATTGTAGGTAGGGATCTCTCCCCTTCGGCAAGCTCAGGGGACGAGATTTCAAAAAATGCGATTCCGGCTAATTGCAAGTTACTTTTGCATCAGAAAAGAGAAGCCCTGAAATTTGTATTCTGACCAGTGCTCAGCTTTGACCGGCTTGATCTTTCCGCTGCGCGCCTGCTTCATGGCGGCGAGCACGCGAGGAAGATCAAACGGATCGGCCACGGGAACATTGTGCGCGGGCAAGAGCAGCTTTGCACCCAGCGTGGCCATCTTCTGGATCGATGCTTCATAGGCATCCAGGTCGGTTTCCGGACGAAACAGGAAGATCGGCCCCGGATAATACATGTCGCCGGTGAAGAGCAGGCCGTTGGCTGCATCCCACAGCGCAATTGAATCCGGCGTGTGCCCCGGCACCGGGATTACTTCAAGCACGCGCCCGCCGAGGTCAATCTTTTCGCCGCCGTGAATCCAGTCCGTGACATGGAATGGCTGCACGGCATAGGCCTTGGCATCAAAGCCCGCCGGCAGTTCGCCGCAGATTGCGCCCGGCCCGATCTCCTCCTGAGCGGCGGCGACCGACCCCTTGGCGTGTTCGCGAGTGAAGGGCGTGTCCATGCCGTAGATCCTGCTGAACTGCCAGTTGCCGCTTACGTGATCATTGTGCGTGTGCGAATTCAGCACGCTTACCGGCAGCTTTGTCAGGCCTTCCACTACCTTCTTTATGTCGCTGATGCCCATGCCCGTGTCGAAGAGCAAGGCCTGTTTTTCGCCAACAATGAGGTAGGAGATGATTTCTTCCTGCTGGTGCGGCTCATAGATGGCGAACAGGCCGGGGCGGATACGATACACCTCAAACCATTGGTCCGGCACCTTCACGCGTTCCAGGCTGCGGTAGACCGGGCGAGGGAGGTCGCGGCACCACTCTGGTTTTTGGCCGGAGAGCGAAGCGAATAGAGCGATCAAAATGCCTGCGGCAAGGTGCATTTGTCTTCCCTGATGTAACGATGGTGGAACAATGCTGAAACAATTCACCCAAGGATACAGGTTCCAGGCCGATGAGAGTAGAGACACGGGCAGGGAAAGACAAAGGCGCCCCTTCCCCGAGGCGCCTTGCGTGTACGTTCGGCGGAGCGCTTACTGCTTCGGAGGCTGCTGTGCCGGCTGCTGCTGCGGTGGCTGCTGCTGTTGCTGGCGCATACGGTCATCCTGCGCCTGCAGCATTTGATCGAATTTCTGTTTCTGATCATCGCTGGTCAGGGTCGCACGGACCTTGGCGATCGTGTTCTCACGGATGACATGGATCTTCTGGATCTTGTCTTCGCGGGCAAGGGAGTTGTCCTGGATCACTTCCATGGCCTGGGAATGCTGCTGCTCCAGGGCGGTCTTTACCTTCGCTTGTTGCTCAGGCGAAAGGTTGAGCTGCGCCGTCAGGGACTGCACTTGATCGTCAATGCTGTGCGCTTGTCCGGGTTGTCCCGGGCCTTGAGGCTGCGCGCCTGGTTGCGTGGCTCCCTGGTTTTGCGATGGCTGGGTTTGCGAAGGCTGGCTTTGTGAAGGCTGTGACGGCTGCGTTTGCGGCTGTTGCGCCGGTTGGCTGCCGCTTGGGTACTGCCATGCGAATGCCCCCACCGCAAGCAAGAGTGTGCAGGAAAAGAATGCGGTTCTGATGGTGTTCATCGGTACGTAATCTCCTTCGTTTGGTGCGGCCAATCTTCTTGTGATGCCGTTTTTCGGCAGGAGGAGGGCAGGCCAGCTCACGATCAAACAAAGTTTTCACCCGGGAGAAATTGAATCGGGGAGCACTGGAATCGAGAGAGGACACGGGGCTGTGGCTGCGGTGAAGGCGGGGCAAAGTGAAGAAGGGCGTCCAGCGCGATGGCGGAACGCCCGCGCTACCCTATTTAGGGGTGCTGTCACCGCCACCCTGCTGCCGCTGGCGCCGTTCCTGCATTTCTTTTTGCATGTCGTCAAATTTCTTTTTTTGCTCGTCGGTCAGGACTTCGCGAATTTTGCCGGTGGCGGTTTCGCGCAGGCTGCGCGCTTTGGCCATCTTGTCCTCGCGCGCCATGGACTCATCCTGCATGACTTTCTGCATCTGGCTGCGTTGATCTTCCAGAATGGTCTTGACCTTGCCTTGCTGTTCCTCCGTGAGGCTGAGTCTTTCGGTGAGGCCCTTGACCTGGTCTTCAACGCTGGGCATGCCGCGACGGCGCCCCTGATCGTCACCGGCGCCCTGGGCCGGCGGGTTTTGCTGTGCGAACGCAACCGTCGCCTGCGCGCATACTGCCAGCAGGGCGATCTTCCTGATCTTCTTCATGAACGTGTCTCCTTTTGTCATTGGTTGTTGTCGTTAGGTGGAAAGTCTAGGTGGATTTCCATGCTCCGGCCTGCACAGGCGAACCGCCGATGCTCAACTATGAAAACACAAATGCCAGGGCCGTATTGTAAGAACTCAGTGGCGAGAGGGTAAAGTTTTGTAAATCCGCGGACAAACGGCCGTGGCAGCGGTGGGCCGATTCATCAAGCGTTGACCCAGTCAGACACAGCACCGGACAAACGCACGCTTTCAGTCGCCGAAGCCCTGCTTGCGCATGAACTGCAGCGTAGCGCTAAGGCGTTCATAGTCCTGGTCACTGAGCGCGATGAAGCGGAACGGATAAGTACAGGAGCCCACTTGCGGCGGCAGGAACTCCACCAGCCCGCTGACCGGGCCGGACAGCGTGTTTACCTTGGCTTCCGCAATGGTCGCGCTGCCGATGCTGCGGGGAAACTCGGCCAGGCCTCCGGTCATGGAGATCTTCTGCAGCACGGCCGAGACTTGATGGCCGCCCAGGTTAAAACGAATGGATTCGCCGTTGGGAACTCGTACTCGCGGAGACCGTGTCTTGGTTTGCGATTGGGGAAAGTGTGGCATACACGAAGATCATCCGCTTTCTTTGCCGTTACCAAAAGATTACTGAAGCTGCTGCCCACGATTGGCGAACGAGGAGGTTCTTTCGATGCGGAGCACAGAAAGGACAAGAAGGGGAAGGGGCGGTTGTTACAACCGCCGCCCCGTTTAAAAGTGTTTCGTTAAATTATGTCGCTTCGCTCCAAAACCGCTTGAGCGTCTCGCCAACGCAACGCTCATTTTGCGCTTGAAGCAGGCAGCTCGCCGCGCGAGTCGGGCTCGCTGCTGATCGCGATGGTGAACTGATTCTGTCGCTGCGCGACCGTTGTCAGCGTCAGGGAGCGTCAATGTAGCACTGACCGCTTCCCCTGCCGAGTTACGTGGGTACATGCGCGACGGGCAAGCAGCTACAATGGACGCGACGAGTGAATCTTCCTATCGACAAACTTTTTTCGCTGATCGATTTCATGGGCGTCTTCGTCGGCGCGCTGGGCGGAGCATTGGCCGCGGTGCGCGATACACGCTACAAGTACGATCTGGTCGGCGTGACCGGGCTGGCGCTGGCTTCGGCACTGGGCGGCGGGATTACGCGCGACCTGGTCCTGCAAAAAGGGCCGCCTCTGGCCTTTGCCGACGCGCGTTATCTGATCACCGCGCTGGCCGGAGCGGTGATCGGCATGATCTTTGCCCAGCGGATCGGAGCGAACACGGAACGCGTGCTTCTTTTTGCTGACGCCATAGCGCTCGGCTTATTTGCCGTCGCGGGCAGCACGCGGGCCATCAACGCCGGCATGACTCGTCTGCCGGCACTGCTCCTGGGCGCGACAACCGCCGTGGGTGGAGGCTGCATCCGCGACGTGCTCAGCGGCCGCACGCCGAAGATTTTTGAGCGCGGCGAACTCTACGCGATTGCAGCGGCTTTCGGGGCAGCGGCGTTTTTACTTTGCGATGCGCTCAAATTCACACGTGAAATTTCCACGGCCGCGGGGACACTATGCGGGTTTGGGTTGAGATTGCTGGCGTGGCGGTATCACTGGGAGACACGCTCAATCAGGACGGAATAGCTCGCCGTGCGGTTGACCGGTCGCAAAGTGATTTCATAGACTCGAGCGACGCCCGGAGGTTTCCATCTGACAATCATCGCAGCGCAGCAGCGTAAACGTGGTTGGTCCAAGTCCTTGTGGCTGGTGGTTATCACAACTGCGTTGACTGCCTCAGCATCTGCGCAGGCTATCAAGGTGACGCTCCTGGGCACTGGCTCCCCGCTCCCCAGAATGGACCGTTTCGGGCCGAGCATCCTGGTGGAAGCCGGGAAAGAGAAGTTGCTCTTTGACTGCGGCCGAGGCGCGGCCCAACGCCTTAACCAGCTCAAAGTTCCGTTTCCGGATGTCACCGCGTTGTTCCTCACCCACCTGCATTCTGACCATGTAGTCGGCATTCCGGACGTGTGGCTGACCGGCTGGATTCGCGGACGGAAGGCGCCGCTCCGAGTCTGGGGACCGCCAGGCACGAAAAACATGATGACGCACCTGGCCCAGGCCTATGAGTTCGATATACATATCAGGCGCGACGTGGATGAAAAATTTGCCGGCGCGGCGGTCGAGGTTGTGGCCAAAGATATTGGCGAAGGCGTTGTCTACGAAAGCAACGGAGTGAAGGTGACCGCCTTTACCGTCGATCATGGGGTGGTCAAGCCGGCGCTTGGGTACCGTGTCGATTTTGACGGCCACTCGGTCGTGCTCTCGGGAGATACACGTTACTCTGAAAACCTCGTGCGCTTCTCGCAGGGTGCGGATGTCCTGGTCCACGAAGTGATCGATGCAGAAGCGTTTCGTGAGCAGGCTCCTTTCCTCAATGCCGAGCAAGTGAAAAACGTGATCGCTCATCACACCACTCCGGAACTGGCAGGGACCGTTTTCACCAAGGTGAAGCCAAAACTGGCCGTCTATTCGCACATCGTACCAGGGGATACTCCCAACGTGATCCCGCTTACGCGAACCACCTATTCCGGTCCCCTGGAAATGGGCGAAGACCTGATGGTCATCGAGATCGGTGAGAAGGTAGAGGTCCACCGCCCTCAGCGGTGAGTGAGAGCCTTTGCTGATGGAATTACACCGTGTCATGCACGGCAACTGGTATTACATCGGGAGTGCCTATCGTGTTCAACGCGACCGGCAAGTCAGGTAGCGGTATGCACGTAGGCTTAGCAGCCCTGACCGCCGCCGCGGCGCAAGCCAGCGGAATTGACTGTGTTGCGATGCACGACTAGAGGGCCGTAGCCGTAATGGCAGTGTTCGGCCGGCCGTAGTGTTTCCCCAGGAGAAGCTTCTTTAGGTAGAAAGCAGGAAGATGGCGGCGACCGATTAGCTGCCAGCCTCCGTGGAACTGTTCCCGCTGGGTAACAGTGAAGCCGGATCTTTCCAGCATGCTACAGAGCAACAGTGACGGGTAGGGACGAACATGGGTTGGGTCGAGCCAGAATATCTCACCCATGATCGCAATGTCTTCTGGGTTAGGCGTGACAATTACCAGCTTGCCGCCTGGCCTGAGCGCTCGGCGGCACATTTGAATCAGGCGGGTTGCTCCTTCATAGTCCATGTGCTCGATGACATGGCTGCAAAAGATACCTCCAAACCGTCCCGGAGGTCCTTCAAGGAATTGAAGGCAGTCGGCTTGTTGGATGGTGAATCCGTTGTTGCGTGAGGCTTGTACGGCTTCATCGGCAAAGTCAATTCCAACACAGGCAATGCCGGACTCCCGGAGCAGCGAAAGGAAGATTCCGCGACCGCAGCCGATGTCCAACACGGGTTCACATTCTCGGAACCTGTTGACAAAGCGTTTTTGGAGATGCCGTACCGCTTTCTCACTAGAGCCAAACTCATAAAGTGATTGCGTCATTTTCTAAACGCCGTGGGCAATAATGCCTCTTTTCATAATCAAGAAGCAACTCAACGCCCCGATAGCAACCGCTGCAAGGAGCAAAAGTATCAACCTGGGAGATGGCATGTCTTCATCTGGCACGCCTCTCCCAATCAAGAACGCCGCGATAACAGCAGCGATATGAGTTATTACAATGAAAGTCTCCATCAGAGTTGATATTTTAGCAGTCAAAAAGACCCGTTGGACACCCAATGCACGGTGCTGGAAGCGCACAGG
>JBGPZS010000266.1:0-5733 GCA_041493865.1 Terriglobia bacterium | reverse complement strand
GATCCGGAACCCCAAAACCGCTCAACTCTGCGCCAAAGTGGGATGACCTCTGCCCAGCCACGCGAAAACCGCGCGTGGCCGGGGCCCGCTTGGGATGGAGTCGCTGAAACCCACGCCAAATTGGGATGACCTCTGCCCAGCCACGCGAAAACCGCGCGCGGCCGGGGCCCATTGGGATGAGATGGGATGAATCGGGAGGGGTAGGGGGCCTTCAAATCGGCGGGATTCATCGGCATGGCAAACAATTGAGGCGCTCGCCACTGGACAAAGTGACGAACGCCTCTTTAAAGATTCAAGCCCGAAGATTCAATCCCGGCCTTCGGTGCCTTGGCCGATGGAACTCAACTTTTCCCCACCGCTGTCTACTGCAGTTAGAACTTATAGTTGACCCCGAAACGGAAGAGTTGCGCGTTGGAGTTATGCCAGATGTAATTCACCTGGAACGGCGGAAGCAGAGGAATCGCGCTCACCGTGGCAGACTGAAGGTCACCCACGTCATAGCGCAGATACTCGCCCTTTAGGCTAAAACCACCGCCAACGGCGACTTCCGCACCGCCGCCGGCCGTCCATCCCTTCTGTGTCTTGCTGAAATTGGCGTTATATTGTGTCGTGCCGACCGGACGGAAATCAGTACTGGCTGTGTACCCAATGTGCGCAATCGCCAGACCTCCGGTGCCGTAAACCAGGAAGCGCGAGCCCAGGGTGAAACCGAACCGCGGACGCAACGTGGAAAAAGCATCCATGCGCTGTTCCACAATGATGTGATTGCCCGCGCCAGGAAACGGCGTATTGTTGTTCTGAGTGATCGGCGTAACGAAATTAGTTGCCTCGATATCGGTCGCGTCAATGTCAGCTTCCACGCCCACCACAAAGCGCCCGTGCTGCCAGTTGTAGCCGATCTGTCCACCGCCAAGAACGCCGGCGGGATCAAGGTTGAGCGTTTGCGGCAGCAGGTTGACAAACGTAGCAGCGCTCGGCAGCGGATTTACGGCCGTATCGCCATCCACGGTGCCGTGTCCGATGTTGGCGCCGAAGTAAAAGCCAGTCCAGGTAAATGAAGAGGATGGGGGCGGCGGTGGTACCGGCACAGAGGTAGTAGGCGCGGTCACGACTGATTCGACCGCGGTTAAATTCACGAATGGCGCAGCTTTTGCCGTTAGCAGTTGTTGACCAACAGCCGGAGCTGCAACGTTCTGGTCAGCGGACTGCACAGCGTGGGTCTGGCCGTTCGCGGAGCGCGAAAATGCACCACCAATCGTCAGTACCAGCGCTCCCAGGGTAAACCAACGAGACAAGCTCAAACACGTCATATTTTTCTCCATATTTTGTGGACGGGCTCCAAGGTTCTGGACCGGTGCTAAGGCCTTCAGACACAAGTCGTTGCCCGGGGTCTTTATACCCCATTCCGGGAACAAAGACATGTAACGATGGTCACCTCGTCCGTAAATGCTGTTTGTGCTGCTCTGTAGTGCCGCGAAGCGGAAAAACGCATCATTTTGTTCCGCTAAGGTACGAGAAAGGGAGTACTTCTCTTGGTTCATGCCAGGAAGGGCAGCCATTCATTACAATATGAGGTTATGACCATGGATCCTCTCATCATTGCAGGGCGGCAGTTCCGCTCACGATTGATCGTCGGCACCGGCAAATACAAGTCAGGACAAGAGACTGCACGGGCCATTGAAGCCAGCGGCGCGGAAATGGTCACGGTCGCCGTAAGGCGGGTCAACCTGGACCGCAGCAAAGAATCACTGCTGGACTTTATCGATCCGCAGAAATATTTTCTACTGCCGAATACCGCGGGCTGCTACACGGCTGAAGAGGCCATCCGCGCCGCCAGACTTGGCAGAGAGGTTGGTCTTTCTGATTGGGTCAAGATTGAGGTCATCGGCGACCAGAAAACTCTCTATCCTGATGTTCTGGCCACGATTGAAGCTACCCGAATTCTGGTGAAAGAAGGGTTCACGGTCCTTCCCTACACATCGGACGACGTAGTAATTGCTAAAAAGCTGCTTGATGCCGGGGCCAGCGCGATCATGCCCCTGGGAGCGCCGATCGGGAGCGGCATGGGCATCCAGAACTCCGCCAATATCCAGATCCTGCGCGAGATGATCACGGAAGTTCCCCTGGTTGTGGATGCGGGCGTGGGCACAGCGTCTGACGCGGCCATCGCCATGGAACTGGGGGCCGATGCCGTACTGATGAACTCCGGAATCGCACACGCCGAGAACCCGGTTTTAATGGCGGAAGCAATGAAGTACGCAGTAATTGCCGGACGCGCCGCTTATCTCGCCGGCAGAATGGCCAGAAAGCTTTACGCTACTGCCAGCTCCCCCATGCAGGGCATCGTGCGGTAGACGGCCTTCGGGCTTGGCTGGATCGAAACGAAGCTCTTAACGTGTAGCGTCCAGGGCAACGCCTACGGGCTTTCCCGCAACCGTCAGACCAGTGCTGGGTCCAACGATGGACCGCGCCGGCGCAATGTTGCCCGTTGCCGTGCTCAGGTTGGTAAATACGGCAACCCTCGCGGCCTGAGGATCGGCATTGTAGACGCTTCCAGTGCCTGCGGTGTTGACCACGATCTGGTCAGGAACAGACATACCAGTATTGCTGCCGACGATCTCCCCAGTTGGAGCAATATTACCGTTGGAAACAGCAGCGTTCGGATAGATGGTAATGCTCGCCGGTGATGAATTGCTTACCACCAGCCTTCCTAAACCGTCGATCTGCAAGCCTCCCGGAGTGGCCAGGTGAGTTGCCACGCCCTGGATCGTGCGGTTCGCTGAAACAATGTTGTTCAGCGTGCTGGCGCTATCAAAAACGGCGATTGCGTTGCCGGCCTGGTTGGCGGCATAAAGGCGGTCATTGGCTCCATCAATCAAGATCGCTGATACGGCGAACCCAGTGCTGAGGTTGCGGGCCGGGGCAACGTCACCCGTCACCGTTGATGCTGACGCAAAAACGTGGATGTCAGTACCGTCAGCGACGTAGAGCAGGTTCCTGCCCTTGTCCAGTGACACGTCCGTAGGCGTTACCAGCGTTGTCTGTGCTCCGGTAATGGTCCGGTCGGCCGCAACATCTCCAGTCTTGGTGCTGATGTTGTCGAAAATCAGAACCGAAACGTCATCTCGGTTGGCGACATACAACCGGTCCGCCGCGGCGTCCAGCGTGATGTAGGCCGGCGCGTTGAGCTTGGTGTTCCCTCCGGTGATCGTCGCCGCAGGAACAATGTTGCCGCTGGCTGTAAGAGCGTTATCAAAACGCAGGATGGAGTTTGCTCCGCCATTGGAGACGTAGAGCTTACCCGCGGCCGAAGGGGTTGGAGTTGGCGAAGCAGTGGGAGTAGGTGTTGGCGTGCCGCCACCTCCGAGCGTCCGGCGAGGTGAAATAACACACCCAACAACGAGCAGGAGACAGAAAACACCCACACAGAGCCGTACCGGCGTTAAGCTGTGTTTTGCTTTCAAAACCTGGAGCATCTTGATGTCATCATAACCTAGGTTTTGTAGATTCGAATGGGCTATTCTTCGGGGCACATTCGGCACCAAAGTAACTTTTTTGACTCTGCTTAAAAAAAGCGGCCACCCTGGCCGCCTCTGAGATTTTTCTTCTAAAATGTGGGCTGGTTTTACTTCTTCGTGTCGCCAGTCGCTTTCAGCATGGATACTTTGTCAACATGGAGCGTGCCGTTATCTACGCTACCGGTTACGCTGACGTGGTGTCCTTCATGGCCTTTCAGAGCATCCTGGTTGTCTACATTCAGAACATTCTTGTCTTTTTCGGACACGAAGACCAGCTTTGATCCGCCTTCAGCGCACTTCTTGACACAATCGGCATTGTCGATGTCCTTGGCTCCGCACTTCTCATCGCTCACCCAGCCGCTCATCTTGGTTGCCTTGGGGGCTTTGTCCTTAGCCACGGATACAGACGTCAAAAATGCAAATGCGAATAAAACTAACAGGAGTTTCTTCATTTGTGGGTTCATCTCCTCGGAGGATTTTGGGTCGGCAAAACTGCGTTGCCGCAGCCTTGCCTTTGATTGTAGCTATGGAGCTATCTCAGCGGGAAAGGTTACGGAAAATTTTCTACAATCAGTATTGCAGCACAAAGCAGCATCAATAAGACCTGTTCGGCCCTTATCGCGAAAGCTATTTTTTTTCCTGTGCAGGCGCAACTGGCGCAGCCGGCAGGGTGTACACAACCTCTCCTGGACGCGCATAGCGAAGTCTCTCACGCGCTTCTTTTTCAATAGTTTTGGGGTCATTTTTTAAAGCTTTAATTTCTTGTTCCATGCCGCCATTCTGCTGCTGCAAGACCTTGATCTGGCGGTCAAGTTCCCTGGCCTCCCGGCGCTTCTGCTGATACACCATCAGCCCGTTCGCACCAAATACGGCATGGTAGCCAACCACGCACAGCACAACGCCGATCCCCGCCGTCGCCAGCTTGCGCCGCAAGCGATAGAACCATACCCTTCCGCCGTTGAGCATTCCCATTATTGTTCGATCCAATCCCGCGCCGCCGCTGCCAGCCTGGCCAGATCCGGCTCTGATTTGGCCTCAGAGTAGACCCGTACAACCGGTTCCGTGCCGGACACGCGGTAGCAAACCCATGATCCATCGTCCAGAACCAGCTTGAGCCCGTCCGTTCGCACCAATTGCTTCACCTTGCGGCCGCCTAGTTCAGCAGGATCACTCTTCATCTTATTAGTGAACTTCTCTTTTACTTCCTGCGTCAAGCTGAAGTTCTCTCTCAGAGCATAAAAGGAACCAACTTTGCCAAATAAATCTTTGATCTGTTCACCGATGGACTTCTTACGGCGGGCTACCGCCTCGCAACACAGCAGCCCGGCGAGGATACCGTCCTTTTCCGGAACGTGATAGCGGATGGAAAGCCCGGCACTCTCTTCACCGCCGATGGCAATTTTGTCCTGCTTGATCAGCTCACCAATGTATTTAAACCCAACCGGGGTCTCGTACAGCGGCACACCGTGGTGCTCCGCCAGAGCATTGATCAGGTTGGTAGTGGAAACCGATTTAGCAACACCGTTCTTCCAGCCTCGGGTCTCAACCAGGTAATCGAATAATACCGCAATGACGTAGTTGGGCTGGATGAAAGTTCCGTCTTCGTCCACGATTCCGAAACGATCGGCGTCGCCGTCGGTGGCGATGCCGATGCGAGCGCCCATTTCTTTCATCCGGCTGCGCGCCAATTTGAGCAGGGGGCCTTCCGGCTCAGGCGCGTGACCGCCGAAAAGCACGTCACGGGTATCATGGAGCGTGGTCACAGGAACGTCCGCATCGCGCAAGAGCTCGTCAGAGTATCCTCGGGCCGCGCCCCAGAGCGGATCAAACAAAATTTTTAGTCCCGAAGCGCGGATGAGCGGAAGATCTACGATTTCTTTGAGCCGCGCCAGGTAGGCTGGCTTCGGGTCGATCGCTTCCGCCGCGACCTTCGCAGGCCTTCCGGCGGCCACCTCGCCATTTGCCGCGATCAGCGCTTCAATGGCGCTGGTGGCCTCGGGGAGAGCGGGAGCGCCATCCTGCGTAGAAAACTTGATTCCGCTATACTCCGGCGGATTATGTGATGCGGTGAAGTTGATTGCGCCATCCGCCTTCGAACGAAGCACCTCGTAAGAGATGGCAGGAGTGGGTGCAGGCTCCGCTATCACCAGGGGCTGTACGGCAAAGCTCCTCAGGACCTCAGAGGCAATCTCGACAAAACGTTCCCCCATATATC
>JBGPZS010000457.1:0-3772 GCA_041493865.1 Terriglobia bacterium | reverse complement strand
CGTCTGGCGCTGACCGCGTGATTTGGGCTGCGCCGGCGATGGTCTCAATGAACCCGAAGCGCGGGCCGTCAGGCGAGGAGAAGCGGCAATATTTCATTGGATGGAAGCTCCGAAAAGCGCAAGGGATTTCCAGGCGAAGCTTCCCAGATAAGCCGTCTGAAGGAACGTGCCGGAAATCCCTGCTTTATTTTTACAGCGGTTTTATTTGCCCCGGAAAATCAGTTATGCGCCAGCGTGTTTGGCCGCAAAGTCGCCGATGAAGGGGAGCTTGAACTCCTCGTTGTTGTAGGCCTTGAACATCAAAAAAATCCAGCAGGCAAACATGGCCAGTCTGATCAGCGTAAAAGTTAGTCCAAACAATCCAAACATACCAAATCCACCGGTGGAGAGAAACAGTCCGACGATCACCCAGCTCCAAATCATCCAAAAACCAAAGCACACCGCCCAGTAGAAGATGGATTGGAAGGCATGGAAACGCACGAATCGGTTGTTTTTGTAGGGATCCATCACCAGGAAAATAATTCCTGTAATGATGCCCAGGATGTAGCACAACATACCTGCAACGTTGTTGGTCATACCCGTACTCGCCGTGCCGACAGGGGGAGCACTCGCAACTGCCGGCGCTCCAGGCGCTGTTGCCGCGCTTTGCCCAGCTACTGCGGCGCCACATGCCCCGCAAAAGCCCGAACCCGCGCTGAGTTGGGCCCCACACTTTGCACAAAATGCCATAAACGTTTGTCTCCTTCCGAGAGTAGCCACTTGTGGAGAGTTTTGTTGCGCTACAGCTTAGACCTTCTTGCACTAGAAGAAAAGAAAACTCTTTGCCTGACCGCAAAGAAGAATCGGTAATTTATGGCCCGAGGTGAATTTTTTTTCTCATCGCGAATGCCGTGTTTGAAGTTGAGAATCGGGAGGTTGCCTTACGCCACTCCCCGCGCTTCTCCCAGCACTACTTTGACGTCCATGCGCTTTTTGCCGCGAAACACAGTTACGGTTACGGTATCGCCGGAATGGTGGTTTTGCATTACGTGGGAGAGGTCCTGCTGGTCCTCAATGGCCTGTCCATCGACGGCAACAATCAGGTCGCCACCGATCATAATAGGGATATTGCCCAGGAACCTCCGCTCGGTGCCGGCACGCAGTCCAGCATGCTCGGCGGCGCTACCCGCCACAACCTGCACAATCAGCAAGCCTGAATCGGCAGAAAGCCCAAGCTGGTCAGCCAGCTCCGGCCCAATTGGAATGGTGCGGACCCCAATTTCCGGCCGCCGGACGCGCCCAAGGTGCACCAGATCATCAAGCACGGCCTTCGCGGTATTGATGGGAATGGCAAAGCCAATGCCCGCGCTCTGCTCCACGCCCCCGGTCAGGATCATGGTATTGATGCCGATGACCTGACCTCGGGCATTTAAAAGCGGGCCGCCTGAATTTCCGGGATTGATGGCCGCGTCAGTCTGAATGGCCTCATCAATAAATCCGCGCTGGCCTTTCAGGGACCGGATGGAGCTGATGATTCCACGCGTCATGGTGCCGCTGAGGCCGAACGGATTGCCGATGGCATAAACCTTCTGGCCAACCACCAGGCTCTTGGAGTCGCCGATTTCCGCCTGCGGCACCGCTTTGTCAGGAATCTGTATTACAGCAAGATCATGGACGGGGTCGGTGCCGATAATCTGCGCCTTGTACTTCTTTTTGTCGCTTGTGGTCACTTCCACCTGGCGCGCACCCTCCACCACGTGGAAGTTGGTCAGGATGTGGCCTTCTGAATCGATCACAAAACCTGAACCCATGCCTTGCTGGGGCACGGCGCCGTAAAAAAAATCAAAGGCCACAGCGGTGGCGGTGATATTTACCACCGAGGGCAAGGCCTTTTTATAGACTGCGATGTTGTTTTGTTCCTCTGAATCGTACGAGGCCGGCCCGGCGGCCTGCGTCAGCTCCACGTGCGAAGGCCGTGTTATCCAGGAAGACGAACCCGGGCCACCCAGATATGTCGTGACAAAGTAGAACGCACCCACCAGCAAGACCGCGAGAAAAATTGGACGTAGAAACTTCATGTATCACCTGTCAAAAGTGAGCCGCTTGGCCAGTACCTTCAGCTCGGCATAAATGCGCTCCACCTGATGGCGGGTCAGGTCAACCGGGCCAGAGTTGTCGACCACAAAATCAGCGCGCCGCGCTTTCTCTTCGTCTGGAAGCTGCGCTTTATTGCGGCGTTCCACATCAGCCCGCGCGTCCGCTTCACCCAACCCGGTGCGCTGTGCGAAGCGCGCAACTTTCTGGACGGGCTTGCACGTCACTACGATGATCTTGTCAAAGCGTTCTTTGGCGCCGGCCTCAAAGATCAGCGCCGCTTCCACCATGGCCACAGCGTAAGGCTCTTTGGCGCCCATTTCGCTCATCCACTGCTCCTGCTGCCGGATTACCGCAGGGTGCACAATCTTGTTTAGCTCTTCCACGCGGCCGCCGTCAAACGCGGCCGCAGCCAGTTTGGCACGGTCAATCTCGCCTGATGGTTTGACGATCTCCGGGCCAAAGCGCTTAATCAATTCCTGGTAAACATCCTGACCGGGGCGATAGAGCTCATGAACGATTGTGTCTGCATCTGTTATACGCGCGCCCAGGTCAGCAAACATTTTGGCGACCGTGGACTTGCCGCAGGCGACTCCGCCGGTGAGGGCCACACGCAGCACCGGTTAGCTCCGAACCTGCCGCTCTTGGCCTCGGCGCATTTGGCAAGCCTTTACTGTGTTTGCCATGAGCATGGCAATGGTTAAAGGCCCCACTCCGCCAGGCACCGGGGTAATAGCGCCCGCGACGGCGGCCACGTGCGGATCAACGTCGCCAACCAGAGTTGATCCTTTTTCCGCAAAAGATTTTTCCCGGGCCGCATCGCCCGAAAAGAACTTCTCAAACTCGCTGCGGTCCGTGATCTTGTTGATGCCAACGTCAATTACGGCGGCCCCGGGCTTTACAAAATCTTCCGTCACAAAGCCGGGTTTTCCGATAGCGGCCACCAGAATGTCTGCCTCACGGGCGATCTGTGCAATATTTTTGGTTTTGGAATGGCAGATGGTGACGGTGGCGTTGTTATTAAGCAGCAGCATGGCCACGGGCTTGCCCACAATGTCACTGCGCCCGATGACCACGGCATTGCGGCCTTCGATGGCAATGTTGCTGCGGCGCAGGATCTCAATTACGCCCGCCGGCGTGCAGGGGACCAGTCCGGGACGCTGCGTGGAAAGATTGCCCACATTGACGGGATGAAATCCGTCCACGTCTTTTTCCGGGGACACTGCCAGCAGGACTTTCTTCGAATCAACCTGCGGCGGCAAAGGCAGTTGCACCAGAATGCCATCAATTTCGTTACTCCTGTTTAGCGTGTGGACCATGTGCAGCAGTTCGTCTGTGCTGACGGAGTCTGGAGGCGCCAGGTTTTCACTGAGCATTCCCAGTTGCTGGCAAGACTTGACCTTGTTGCGCACGTAGATCTCTGAAGCCGGGTTATGCCCCGCCAGGATCACCGCCAGCCCCGGCCGGAGCCCTGCGGCGCTGAGTTTTTGCACCTGTTCAGCTACTTCAGATTTGATTTGCGTAGCGATCTTGTTACCGTCAAGAATGGTGGCAGCCATAGTATTCATGGGGAATCAATATCTTAACCCACAAAAAACACAAAGGTACACCTGGCTGCCTGGCACCCTTTAGTGCTCTAAAATAGACTTATGCTGCTCAAACAAATTCTGGACGCGCTGGCCTGCCCTGACCCGGCGTG
>JBGPZS010000014.1:0-19679 GCA_041493865.1 Terriglobia bacterium | reverse complement strand
TACAGCGTGAGTTGGAACACAACTACAGCAACCAATGGCGCGCACACGCTGAGCGCCATTGCCCGCGATGCCGCCGGCAACAAGAGCACGGCCACGGTTACGGTCACGGTAAACAATCCCGTGCCGGATACAACTCCGCCAACCGTTTCCTTCACCACTCCCGCCACCGGCGCTACAGTTTCAGGCACAGTTTCAGTCTCAGCCAACGCCTCGGACAATGTGGGCGTGGCGGGCGTGCAGTTCCAGTTGGACGGCGCCAACCTGAGCGCTGAAGACACGGCTTCGCCTTACAGCGTGAGCTGGAACACGACCGCGGCAACCAATGGCACGCACACGCTGAGCGCCATTGCCCGCGATGCCGCCGGCAACAAGAGCACGGCCACGCTGAGCGTGACCGTCTCCAATATTCCTCCCACCTCGGCTCTGGGCATGGGGGTAGATGCCAGCACGCAGTTCAAGGTGGAGTTGCGGGAGCTGACGCCGCTGGTGAGCTGTCCGACCTGCTGGTTTGCCGCGGCCACGGACGTGATGGCGGGACAGACGCTGGAGATCCGGATGCGGCCTGGGACCAATCCGGCCATCGCCGACCAGGTGATTTTGAAACAAGGGACAGTGGATGGAACTGTGATTACGGTAGGCACGAACCAGTTCATCATCCAGCCGGCGAGCGGAACGGTTTGGCCGGCCAGCATCACGGTGGTGACCGGGAGCGTAACCACATTTACGGGCTTCGCGTCGGCGACCGGACCGGTGCAGAGCGGACAAAAGGTTTCCGTGCGCGGACTGCTGTTCAAGTCCACGCCTACCGGGGTGCAGCTGATTGCCGCCAGCGTCCTCTTGCGGCCGTAAAGCGGATGCATTCACCGGCAAAGGAAAATTGTATGAAGAGAAGTTTACCTTTACTCCTTGCCCTGGTGGCGTTCTTGGCCACTGCTACGGCGGCACATGCCGCAACGTTGCAGGTAGGCCCTGGCAAAACGTTCGCCAAGCCGTGCGCGGCAATCGCCGCGGCTGTGGCCGGCGATATCATCACAATCGACACCAGCGGGACCTATTCCGGCGATGTCTGCGCCTGGACCACAAACAATCTGACCATTCGCGGCGTAGGCGGCGGACGCGCGCATATTGACGCCGGCGGACAGAGTTCTCAGGGCAAGGGTATCTGGGTAATTTCCGGAGCAAACACGACGGTTGAGAACATCGAGTTCAGCGGTGCGCACGTAATTGACCAGAACGGCGTGGGAATTCGCCAGCAAGCCGACAACCTGACCGTGCGCAACTGCTACTTCCATGACAACGACGAAGGCATACTCACGGATGCATCGCCCACCAGCACCGTCACCATCGAATTCTCGGAATTTGCGTTCAACGGCTTTGGTGACGGCCAGTCTCACAACGTATATATCGGCAACGTTGGAAAATTGATTTTCCGCTACAACTATTCCCATCATGCCAAGATCGGCCATCTGCTCAAGACACGGGCAGCCCAGAACTTCATCCTCTACAACCGGCTGAGCGACGAGGCAACGGGAACAGCCAGTTACCAGATTGATATTCCGAACGGCGGCCTTTCTTACGTGATTGGCAACGTCATTGAACAGGGTCCGGCCAATGACAACTCAATCCTGGTCGCATACCTGGCGGAGGGAACCAACCCCGGCAATCCCAGCACTCAGCTGTTCGTGATCAACAATACGTTCGCGAATGACGCAGCGTCGGGCACTTTCATATCGCCCGCAACCGGGTCCGCGCCCGCTGTCATCAAGAACAATATCTTCTTCGGCCCGGGAACGATCACAAGCCAGGCGACCGCCATCAAGGCGAACAATTTTGCCGGCAATCCCAGCCTTGCCAACGCAGCCGGATTTGACTATCACTTGCTCGCGGCATCGGCCGCGATCAACGCCGGAGTCGACCCCGGTGCGGACGGCACTTTTTCTTTATCGCCCGTATTTCAGTACGTGCATCCTGCCTGCGCGGAAGGCCGCACGGCGGTTGGAACACTCGACATTGGCGCTTATGAATTCGGCGGGGGCACTGGAATTGCGCCTGCCGGCGGCACGTGCAGCACAGCCACCGGGCCACTGCTCTCGTTGTCCGCCTCAAGCCTTACGTTTTCTGCACAGCAGCTGAATACCACGAGCGTGGCCAGAAGTTTTAACATTACGAACGGAGGCAACGCCGCGCTCACGATCAGCGGCATTGCGGCCAGTGGTGATTTTTCACAGACCAACAATTGCGCAGCTCTAAACGCCGGCGCCAGCTGCACTGTCAACGTGAAATTTACTCCCACGGCAACCGGCGCACGGTCGGGTTCAATCACGATCACTGACACAGCCCCAGGCAGCCCGCACTCCGTGAGTCTAAGCGGAACGGGGACAACAACACCGACTCCGGACTTTTCGGTTTCGTCCGCTTCCGGATCAGCAACCATCAACGCCGGGCAAACAGCTTCATTTTCGCTGACGGTAGCCGCGGCCGGCGGTTTCAACCAGACGGTCACGCTTACCTGCTCGGGCGCTCCCAGCGGGGCGACTTGTAGCATCTCTCCCAGTTCGGTCAATCCCAATGGCGCCAGCGCTACGGCCCAGGTAACCGTGAGCTCGACTGCGCGCGCCAGGCTCGTGC
This sequence comes from Terriglobia bacterium, assembly GCA_041493865.1. Lineage (GTDB taxonomy): Bacteria > Acidobacteriota > Terriglobia > Terriglobales > Acidobacteriaceae > Angelobacter. The sequence goes on along the minus strand of JBGPZS010000014.1, from coordinate 17,051 downwards.
CAACTTCCGCACCACCGACAATGCCTACTGGGGCCCTGCTGTTTGCGGCGCTGGCGGCGATTGTGAGTGTTGTGGCGATAGCGGCGGCCAAGCCTCGGCTCCGCTGGGCCCTTGCTGTGCCCGCTTGCGTCTTACTGTCTTTCAGCGTTGGCTGTGGCTCAACCGGCAAGAATACCTTCGGCGGCGGGCAGGGCGGAACACCGGCTGGGACCTATTCGCTCACGGTCACGAGTTCGGGCGGCGGGCAGAGTCATACTTCGACGCTAACGCTCATCGTCAACTAGGAATTCTGCACCGACCTGGGCAACAGTCCGATCGCAACGAATCCGGGAAGGCGCCTTCGGTTCGCCAGGGACCAACAGCCGTCTGACGCAATTTCCATTCCCTCGTTGTATGCTGAGTGCATCGGCAGCAAAGAGTGGAGATCCTCAAATCATTCGCGAGTTTCCTGGCGCCTGACGATGCTCCCGCGAGCTGCGACCTGATTTTTGTTCTGGCTGGCCGGCCGGAGAGAAAACCTTACGGATGGCAACTCTTTCAGTCGGGACTGGCGCCGCGCCTGATTTTTAGCGTCGGCCGGTATGAAGTACGGCAGACCGCCAACGGCCCCGTGAAGGTACCGGAGCTCCTGGAGACCCGGGACAAAACTCCTCCCGAGCGCAGGCATTTCTGGGTCGACTTCCGGGAAGACAACCGCTTTACGACTCTCGCCAACCTCAAGGCACCAGGCACATTCAGCGAACTCGATGCGCTTGCCGAACACCTGGCGCCGGAGCTTCCTCGGCGCATCGCGATTGTCAGCACTGCCATCCATCTGCGCCGGGTCCGGTTCTGCTGCGAAAGAATCTTTGCGTTCAGGAAATCAACCGTACTCTTCCTGGCAGTCCCGGAAGACCAAAGTTCATTCCGCCAGGATGGCTGGTGGAAGCATCGAGAGCACTGGTCTTACTTGATCACAGAATACGTGAAGCTTGCCGGGTATCATCTTCGTTATCGAAAAATGCCCTCTGCCCCGGATGGTTAGAGAGACGACGCCGGAGCAAGGGCTGAGCGAATCGCTTCCACGCAGCGCTCAGCGGCCTTGCCGTCCCAGAAGCGCGGAATTTTTCCGGAAGGCGTATTCCCCTTCATCTCCTGCCAGGCGCTCACAATACTCTGGTAAGTCGTTCCCGCGAGCCGGTTAGTTCCTTCATCGATGGTGATAGGACGTTCGGTGTTGTTGCGCAATGTCAGGCACGGAACACCCAGCGCGGTGGTCTCTTCCTGCACTCCGCCCGAATCAGTAAACACTACTGCGGCGTGCGACATCAGAGAAACGAAGTCGGTATACCCTAACGGTTGCAGCAGATGAACGCATTCGGCAAGGCGCTGTTCCTGCAGGCGCGCCCGCGTCCGGGGATGCACGGGAAAAAATAACGGCAAGCCATCTGCGGCAATCTCCTGCAAAGCCCGAAGAACCTCGTGCAACTGCGCTGGTTCGTCTACGTTTGAAGGGCGGTGCAGAGTGATCAGGCCGAAGCGTTTGCCCCGCACCCCCAGGTCATCCAGCACGCTCGAACTTCTGGCCCGCTCCAGTTGGTAGTAGAGGGAATCAATCATCAAATTTCCGACAAAGCGAACTTTCTCAGGATTAACGCCTTCATGGTCCAGATTGCGCAAGCCGCTTTCTTCGGTAACCAGAAGCAGGTCAGAGATCGCGTCTGTAACCAGCCGGTTGATTTCTTCCGGCATCGAGCGATCGAAACTGCGCAGCCCGGCTTCAACGTGAACCACATCGACGTTGAGTTTCTTCGCGACCAGGGCACACGCCGCCGTGGAATTTACATCTCCTACCACCAGCACAGCATTTGGTTTCTCCTGCAGCACGACCGGCTCGAAACGCTTCATGATCTCAGCGGTCTGCTGCGCGTGCGAGCCGGAGCCAACCTCCAGGTTGTAAAGAGGCTCGGGCAGTCCCAGGTCGGGAAAGAACTGGCCGGACATCTGCTCGTCATAGTGCTGGCCGGTATGGACCAACGAAGGAGCAAAATCCGGTACCTTGGAAAAAGCCCGGAACAATGGCGCCAGCTTCATGAAATTCGGCCTGGCGCCGCCAACGCAAAGAATGCGAATGGTTTCTATGGAACTCCTCACCTTGGGTCGCTTCCAGGGAAAGCACGGCGACCAACTGCCTTTAGAAATCGCTACAGTTTGTATAATTATAGCCGCATCAGATGCTGCCGGATTCGTCTTGAGTGTTGTCGGATCGAATGCATGGTGGTCCTGCGTAAAGCCATCTGCTACCACAAATAAATACCGAGCGGGCCCGAAAAACCGGTCCGGAGTGGAGGTGTACGTGCTAAAAGAATGCCTGATGCTTCCAATCCAATATATGAACCCGCCCTTATGAGCGAATCGCGACCCGCAATGGCCGGCAACAATATTCGCTCGCGGATTCTGATCATCTCTTATCTCTTTCCTCCCGCCGGAGGCATTGGGGTGCAGAGGGCCCTGAGCCTCGCCAGGTATTTGCCATCTTCCGGTTTTGAGGTCCATGTGCTGCGCGCCAGTAATGCCGCAGCGCCTGTGTTTGATCCTGCCTTGTGCAGTCGCGTACCTGATTCGGTCCAAGTCCACAACGCGTTCACTCTTGAAGCCCCCTTTTGGTTGCGGCACACAGTATGGAACTGGCTCTCCCGGCGTAAGAAAGAAACTGGGCCGAAGAAAGATGCGCACAGCAAAGGCGGGCCGGCAAATCCTGACGCAAAGAACGGCGGCCTGAAATCCCTGGCGACCCGGACGATCAGGAGAGTATTGTCGCCGGAGCCTGAAGTGCTCTGGTATCCATTCGCTCTCCGCGCGGCCAGCCGCATCGTCCGGCAGCTTGGCATTGACACCGTGATGGTCACGGCACCGCCCTTTTCCGCGTTTCTCATAGGCAATGCTCTTAAACGACGCTTCCCTCACCTGAAATATGTGGCCGACTTCCGCGATGAATGGATCAGTTTCTATCTCAAGGACTTCGAATACCAGAGCGGCGACCATGCTCGGCGCCGCGCCACGGAGATTGAGCGCGCGACAGTGGAGTCCGCGGACCTGGTTGTGGCCGTGGCGTCCACGTCACTCAAGACAATCAGGGACCGCTATCCCGAGCAGCCGGAAAGCAAATTTTTTTGCATTTCCAACGGGTTCGATCCGGAAGCATTCGCGGATTTTCATCCCCGCACAAACTCCGAGAAAAAACTGGTGGTCGCGCACGTCGGCACCGCCTACAAGACCTCCTCGCCTCAGTTTTACCTGGATGCCGTGGATGGCTTGCCGGAAGAGCTGCGCAACAGAGTAGAAACGCGTTTCATCGGCCGGATCACTGACGCGGAACGGTTGCAGTTTGAGAACCGCAAGTGCGATCTGCGCCTGCTTGGCTTCAAGCCACAGAACGAAGCGCTCCGCGCCATGGAGGACACTGATTGCCTGCTGGTCACCATGACCAATGACATCAGCCTGCCGGGGAAACTCTACGAATATCTCGCCGCAGGCAAATCGATCATCGCGCTGTCACCCAAAGACGGAGAAGTGGACCGATTCATCAAGGAGACGGGGGCTGGTTGGTGCATTGACTACCGGGACCGAGAGGGTATTCAGGCCCTGCTCACGCGGTTGTGCGCGCAGAAGATGGAAGGCGCACCCCTGGAAAAACGCATCGCGGACACGGAAACAATCCAACGTTTCGCGCGTCCGCGACTGGTTTCTGATTACGCGGAGGCGATGATACGTCTGCGCGGTTCGAAGTAACGGACCAGCGGATTGGCCACCCGGCAGGAGCACCTGTAGGCCTGGTCCACAGCCGGCCTTCCAACCCCTCGCAGATATCTTCGTTCTTCCGCCTGCTCAGCTGAACCATGCCGCCCCGGAGCGAGCATGGCCCAGGCTAAAGTGAGCGTCCCTCAATGGGACGCTCGCTGTTTACGGTACGGTGACGAAAACGTCATCGAACTGCATGTGCTGGTTGCTCACATCCAGCGCGATGGCGCCGCCGGTAAAGCTTGCATCGGTAGCCTGGATGATCGTTGTTCCGTCGTAGATCACCGAGATTTGTGTTCCAGCAAAACTCAACCTGAGATTATGGAATACGTTCGGATCCATGTTCGCCACGGTGAAGGAGCCCAGAGCTACCAATCCGGGCGAATCAATGGACCATCCAGTCACGCGGTACAGGGCAATCGTCCTGGAGTTGGGCAAGATCCAGGCTTCGTAGCCTGCGCCGGTTGAGGTGTTAACACGTCCACGGAGTCCACCCGGGTAGTTGCTGATGGTGAAGACGTTGAACCTTGCCTCCACCGTGTAGTCTGTCCACGCGGGGCTCCCGGCGTACAACTGCGTGTGACCGCCGCCATTGTAGTCCGCCAGATCCGGCGCCGCCGACCAGTTACCAAACAGGCCGAGGGGCGATGCCGTCCAGTTTCCGAGTGAAGCCAGGTTGAATGCGTCCTGGAAGAGGATGGACGATGGAACCACGTAAGTGTATGCCGCAGTGACGGTCGTGCTGCCGCCACCCGGAGTGCTGGCTACAAGGTTCGCTGTTCCGGCAACACCAGCCGGGACGGTAACCGTCATTCGGCTGCCATCAGCGGCCGCGGAAAGTGCAGCAGCGCTCTGGCCACCAATCGTGACAACGGTATTTACGCTGAGGTTGGTGCCGTAGATATCCATTCGATCGCCACCTGCGGTCGAACCCCTCAATGGGCTGATGCGGGTGATAGTCGGACCAGTAATACTTACGTTCACAGAGGACGTGGCGGAGAGCCCACCGTTGGATCCGGTGATGATTGCAGTTCCGGTCCCCGTGGCTGTCACGAGCCCGGCAGCGCTTACGGTCGCCACGGACGTGTTGTTCGAGCCATAGGTGGTGCCGGCAGCCGTGGTGAGGTTCTGCGTTGTACCGTCAGACATGTTGGCCGTGAGGGTCAGCTGCTGTGTGCTGCCGACGGCGGATAAGGAGACATTTGCCGGCGTCAGGGACAGGCTGGTCACGATGGGACCGGTAGAAATACTTCCCGTTACCAACGCGTCCTCGAACTGGACGTGCTGGTTGGAAACATCCAGCGCAACCGCACCGGTGAGATTGGTGGTGTCTGTGGCGGTCAACTTGAGTACGCCGTCCCATAAGACCTGGATCGTCCCACCCTGGAAAGAGAGACGCAGAGTGTGGAATTGGGTTGTGTCATACGTCAGAGACGTTGAAGCCAGAGTAACCAGTCCAGGGGAATCGATGTTCCATCCGCCAACACGGAACAGGCTAATCGCGTTTGTTCCTGGATAGAGCCAGACTGCATAGCCGGTTCCGGTGGCCAGGTTGACGCGTCCGCGAATACCGCCGGGGAAATTCTGGAGAGCGAACGGTTTCACTTTCACTTCAAAGGTGTAGTTTCCCCAGTTTGAGGCGCCGGCATACTGCTGCGTGTGCCCGATGCCAGAATAGTCGAATGCACCGCCGACGCGTGTCCAGCCGCTGGCCAACCCTAATGGAGATGCATTCCAGGTGGCTGTGCTGTCTCCGTTGAAGCTGTCCTGCAGGAGTATGGTGGCCGGATCAATGTAGCTGTACGCATTTGCCATCGATGCGGAACCGAATGGGCTGCTTATTGCGACCGTGGCCGCGGTTCCCGTAGCGCCGGCAGGGACGGTAGCCGATATTCTCGTGGTATCAATAAAAGTGACGTTCGTAGCCGCCACCCCGCCGATTGTGACCTGCGTGTTGGAGGTGAACGAACTGCCGTGAATGTTGATGGTGTTGCCGCCGCTGTTCGCGCCCGAAGTCGGGCTGATGCGGCTGATGGCCGGCGGGCCAATGTAAGTAAAGCCCAGAGCCAAGGTGCCGGAGCCGTTGACCGTTGTTACGGTGACGTCGGCGGAGCCCTGCGCTCCAGCCGGCGTGTTGGCGATGAGTGTTGAACTGTTTACAAAACTGACGCCCGTCGCATTTGCCCCGCCGATCTTTACCGTAGAACCGCTGGTAAAGCCCGCGCCGGAAATTGTAATGGAGGTACCGCCCGCGATCGAACCGGAGGATGGAACCACGGAGACAACCGTCGGCGGAGCCGGCGGAGGCGCCAGCGAGGTTACCAGGCCATTGCTGAACCCGGGAATGTTCTGCCACACGCCTTCTGTATCGCCGTTGAACACCAGGATTTGTGTTCCTACCAGATTGCCGTCAGGATCAGCAGCCTTTCCGGTGAACGTATAAGTGATATTCGATCCGTTAAAGCTGGCCTGGCTGAGCGTGGACTTGGTGCGCGCGTAAACATACTGCGCCATGTCCTGCATAAACACGTGCTTGGCGCCGTGGGTGTTCAGGAAGCCGGAAACGGTTTGGATGATTTGCCGGCGCGTGGCGTCCACGCAGTCAGCGTATTTATCATCATGCGTAAACATCTCCGCCGGAACCATGCTGCTAAAGAGACGCCATGTGTACCACTGCCACTTGACCTGGTTAAAAACCGCTCCATTGCCCTGCGGATCGCAAAAACCCAGATCGGGCCCTTCAGCGAGACCCTGATCAAGGGCGCGCGAGCCGATCAGGAAAAATTTCTGCGCCGGCAGCCCCGAACGGCTGTTGATGGTCAAATCATCGGCAAAGAAGAACGAATAAGATTCATCCGAAGCAAAATCGCCTGCCCGTTTGGGTGGCAGCTGATACAGCCAGTAAGGACGGACTTTCAAGCGCTCTGTCTGGAAGGCTGACTGTGACGGGTCTGTGGTGTAAGGATTACCGGGCTTGGTGGTTGTGCCGATATAACGTACTCCAAAGGTGTTCCACAAGTCCCAGCCCATGTTGTTGGACAGATCATAGAAGTGTCCGAGCCACCACTTTGACACCGAAGGGATCGTGTCATTACCGCCATTTCCCTGTATGAACTGCTGAATCGCAGGGATGTTGGCCTGCCATTCACTATCGTTCAGCGGCCCAGGAGGCGAATCGAGCCCTGCCCAGAACAGGTCACCACCGGTAACGCTGGCAAAACTGTGAGGGCTGAACTGAATCTTACCTGCCCTCATGTCTGCGGTGAAGGTGGCTCGGGACGGATCCCCGGGAGGCAGGAAGTCCAAATAGCCTGAAAGGGTCACCTTCCAGGGACCGCCCGTTCCATCCGACGCGACATTGCCTGTCAGCGAAGTGGTGTACATCTCCTTGATGCGCGTGGCAAAGTCGGTGTCCAGGTTGTGGTCCATGCGGAGGGCCCAGAAGCGCGGATAGCCGCGTAGAGTAAACGGCTTCCTCGCGGCCCAAACCAGGCTGCGCCAGAACAGATCGTCCACACCCATCATGAAGCCGAAGCGGTCCGCCTGCAGGTAATCCATGGTGCCGAAGTTGACGCCACGGCCGGCCCCGGAGGTTATAACTGTGATAAGGGGGTCGTTCCCCAAGGTGGCAATCACGGTTCCGGAGGCACCCTGCAGCACCGTTGCCGTCGCCGATTGCAGCACACCATTCTGATCGGTGTGGAAGGCGTAGATGAAGTCACCGGGATCTTCCAGGGTCTTTAACTGCAGTCCGGCAATGTAATGGGGCGTCGCGCCGCCAGGAGCCAACGCGGCTAAGACCTTGATTGATGTGGCGGCCGTACCCAATGCTGATCCAGTCGCACCAAAGATGGTTCGGATGTGCGTATTTGTCCCGATGGTTGAACTTGAATCCAGATTTACGAATCCAGTGCCGCCCTGCACGGCTGTAGTAATAGCGTTCTGCCATGTCGTAGACAGAGAGAGCCCGCGATGAGCGGCGATGATCAGTTGCCTGCTGTTGAGATCGGCCGGAGGGGCCGCACTCGAAACGTCAAAAATCTGGTACGGGACCTGAAGATTCTCCAAGTATCTCTCGGCGTATCGTTGATACTCGCCAGGGGCCGCGGCATTCGTATTGTATCCGGTGGTATTGGCTGAATTGACCAGAACAACCACGGTCATGTTGAAATTCTGGGCGTGTAAGTCAATCGAGCCGGCAATCCACAAACAAGCCAGGACTGCCAGAGATAATACTCGTGAGCGCATTTTTTTAACCCTTCCTCATATTCCAACTGGAGCGAGCTTGTTCCAGAGGATGAGTTGTAATCAATTTCACTATCCCCGGCGATGTGAGGTCTTCATCAAAGAACAACTAGCCGCACTACGGCTCTGGGCGTTGCAGCCAGGAGGTGCACGATTGATGCCGAATGCGTATCGGATCAACAAGAGAGTAGCGTTGGTTGTGGAAGACTCCCTAACTCTATGTAATTAAACGACTTCATGGGTGATCGCTGTTCAAGAATCCGCACCCGAGTTTCGCCCGCCAATCGATTACTTAGGTAACAGTGAAAACGGTTGCACAAGTGAGTTCCACATTTACCCTTGTCTCTCCAAGCACGATGGTGCCCTCCTTAAAACGAGGTTCCCTATTCGACAAAAATAGTCATTTCTTCAAGTCAATCGCGGAACGGTCGTCGAAAAACTGGGATCCGGTGTTCAGGAGGAGCCTGATAGTATGCTGGGCATTGCCAGGGCGTCGAGTAGGCATTGCACGTGCAAGCTGATGAAGGGCAAACTGCCCGAGGGGGACAAATTCAGAGATGTCGAGAGTATTGGTTACAGGGTGCGCAGGTTTCATCGGATATCACGTCAGCCAAAGGCTCCTGGGAATGGGACATCAGGTACTTGGGATCGATAATCTCAACCCGTTTTACAACGAGGGGTTGAAGGAGGCGCGCCTTAAAATCCTCCGCAAGACGAGCGGGTTCGAGTTTGTGCAGGGAGATATTGCCGACCTTGCCCGGGTGGAGGACCTGTTTGCCGGCCACGAATTTGGACCAGTCATCCATCTGGCCGCACAGGCCGGCGTGCGGTACTCTCTGGAGAATCCGCATCTGTATGTGCAGAGCAATCTGGTGGGTTTCGTCAATCTGCTGGAGGCCGCCCGCAGAAAAAAAACGCCGCACTTCGTCTTCGCTTCCTCCAGTTCGGTTTATGGCGCCAACAAAAAAATTCCTTTCTCGGAGAAGGACAACGTTGACCATCCTGTCAGTCTTTATGCCGCAACCAAGAAAAGCAACGAGCTGATGGCCCATGTTTACGCGCATCTTTACGAGCTTCCTCTGACCGGCCTTCGTTTCTTCACGGTCTATGGCCCATGGGGACGGCCGGACATGGCGTTGTTTAAATTCTGCAAAGCCATCCTTGAAGGGAGTCCTATTGAAGTCTACAACTACGGAAAAATGCTGCGCGATTTCACCTACATCGACGATATCGTTGAAGGAGTTGTGCGCATCATGGAGATCCCTCCGGGACAGGAAAGGGGGAAAGCGCAAGGTGAGCCATCAACGCTCTACCGCATTTACAACATCGGCAATAATGAACCAGCGGAACTGACCAGGCTGATTGAAATCCTGGAGGAGAAGATCGGTAAAAAGGCGGTCACAAAGATGCTTCCCATGCAGCCCGGCGACGTTCCCACCACGTATGCCGACATTGATGAACTCTCGGCAGTCGCCGGATATCGGCCGCACACGCCCATCGAAGTGGGAGTGGGCCGTTTTGTAGATTGGTACCGTGAGTATTATCGTCTTTAGCGGCGCTGCTCATGCGGGTTGCAAACGACCTCTCATTGCCCCGCGTCAGCAACAGCTTGCCGAAAATAATCCAGTGACAGCTTGAGGCCTTCACGGAGCTGCGTGGAAGGCTCCCAATGCAGCAATGCCTTCGCTTTCCTGATGTCCGGGCAGCGTTGTTTGGGATCATCCTGCGGCAACGGAGCAAAGCTGATTTTGCTCTTTGAGCCCGTTACACTCAGCACTTCCTGCGCGCATTCCAGGATCGTAAACTCGTTTGGGTTGCCAATATTGACAGGTAAATGCTCTTCCGCGCGCGCGAGCCTGAGAATGCCATCGATCTCGTCATCGACGTAGCAAAAACTGCGTGTTTGGCTGCCATCACCATATACCGTGAGGTCCTCGCCCCGAAGCGCCTGCCTCATGAAGTTAGAAATCACGCGCCCGTCATTCAATTGCAGCCTGGGGCCATAAGTATTGAAAATCCGGACAATTTTTGTGTCCAGCTTGTGATAGCGATGGTAGGCCATGGTAGCGGCTTCAGCAAAACGCTTGGCTTCGTCGTAAACAGACCGGGGCCCGATGGAGTTCACATTTCCCCAATAAGTCTCGGTCTGCGGATGCACGTCAGGATCTCCATAACACTCGCTGGTGGATGCCAGGAGAAAACCGGCACGGTACTTTTGTGCAAGCTCTAAGGCATGAAACGTCCCGTAGCTGCCGGCCTTGAGAGTTGCGATGCCATGCCGCATGTAGTCAACAGGACTCGCAGGAGAGGCAAAATCAAACACGAATTCCACGGGCCCTACGTCGAAAGGCTGGGAGACATCAGCTTCGTGAAACTCGAACCTGGACTCGTTCGCCAAGGACGACAAGTTGGACTTTCGGCCGGTTAGTAGATTGTCGACGCACGCGACCGACCATCCGTCAGCCACCAGCGATTCACACAGATGAGATCCCAGGAAACCGGCTCCGCCCATTACTAATGCCCGCATTCAGTCCTACTCCTATTTCAGATTTGTACTCAAATGCCTGTTCAAGTTCCCGAAGGCCTTTGCGGTCGCTGGCCAGCTTCGCCGTTTCCGCAATCCATAAAACGCCCACGCCAACCGGGACATAAAATCTCCCGATCTCGCTATTCCTATGCAATTTGCAGTCCAGTCAAGCTCTGAGGACAGGAGCTTGGCTATGTTATGCAAATCATTGCACATTATCCTCAAAAACCAGTCGCACGGCTCCCTTTCGACCAGAAAAACCAGCAGGAAGCCCTTTGCATTCAATAGTTAGCCAAGAGGAAGTTGGTTATTAACGTGCATTACCAGAGTAGCTTTGAGCTCTAAATCGAGAACGGAGGCTGGCAGGTGGAGAAAATCACAGTAGTTGGTTCGGGGTACGTTGGTCTGGTAGCCGCAGCATGTCTGGCTGAGCTGGGACATAGCGTGATTTGCGTGGATAACGATTTGGCCCGCGTTGGAACGCTACAAGGCGGAGGGGTTCCCATCCACGAGCAATTCCTGCCGGAGCTGTTGGCCCGCCATCGCGGAACGAATCTGGAGTTCTCCAGCTCACTGCCCGAAGCCGTCAGGTCCAGCTCAATCATCTTTATTGCCGTAGGAACGCCGCCGAAAGAAAACGGCGAAGCCGACCTATCGTACGTTGAATCAGTCGCGCGGGAGATTGCGCAGAATATCAACGGTTACAAGGTGATCATCGAAAAGAGCACGGTCCCTGTCTACACCAGCGACTGGATCCGGCGTGTGATGCACCTTACCACCGGGGCCGATTGTGAGTTTGATGTGGTCTCCAATCCGGAATTCCTGCGCGAGGGGACCGCGGTGACTGACTTCCTGTATCCCGACCGCATTGTGGTGGGGGCAGATAGTTCAAGGGCCGCCGCTCTGATTAGCGAGGTTTACGCACCTCTCACCACCGGCAAGTATTATTTGTCCCCAGACCGCATCCCAGAGCCTGATGGATCGGCGTGCGCAGCTGCTCTGATCCTGACCACGGCAAAGAGCGCGGAGCTGATCAAACACGCGTCAAATGCGTTTCTGGCGATGAAAATCTCTTTTATCAATGCCGTGGCCAACATCTGCGAGGAAGTGGGCGCTGACATTGAGCAGGTTTCCCGTGGAGTTGGCAGCGACTCAAGAATCGGCCCGCGTTTCCTGCGCGCTGGTATTGGCTATGGCGGATCTTGCTTCCCCAAGGATGTCTCAGCTTTCCGTGCCGTCGCACACGAGTGTGGTTACGAATTCGATCTTTTGGACGCGGTCATGGATATCAATGAAGACCAGCGCCTTCGCTTTATGAAGAAGATCCGCACTGCGCTCTGGACACTGAAAGGCAAAAAGCTCGGCGTGCTGGGGCTGGCGTTTAAAGGACGCACTGACGATATACGTGAGTCGCCTGCGATCGCGCTCATTCAGCAACTCCTGGCGGAGGGGGCATGCATTCGCGCATTTGATCCGGCAGCCATGGAACGTACGGCAGAAATCTTTAACGACCGCATCACCTTCGCTGAAGGTCCTTATGAGGTCGCGCAAGACGCGGATGCCTTGCTGATCCTGACGGATTGGGAAGAATTCGCCAGCCTGGATCTAAAGCATTTACGGACACTGTTGAAGTACCCCATCATCCTGGACGGGCGAAACCTCTACACCCCGGAAGAAATGGAGCAGAACGGTCTCATGTATGTCAGCGTAGGCAGGAAGCCCTCAAATTTGAAGCAATTTGCCAAGGTTGGCTGATCCCGTAATCTCGCTTAGTGCATGTAGTTTCCGGAAGCTGAAACTAAGGTTTGTGAGTGCGCAATCAATTGCACTTAACTGAGGAGCGATACCGGGGACTCATTTAAGTCAATGATTTGTAAACAGTTACTTGAATAACGTTTGGAATGAAAGTTGCAGTCTTGAATTGGAAACAGTTACAAGTTGAAGAAATTGTCCACGCTAGTGCGAGCGAGCAGGATAGTTCCAGGGCAAACGCAATGTATTCTGTATTTTACGGTCTAAAACACGAACCATTCCGGCTCACCCCCGACCCGCGCTTTCTGCACCTCGCGGAGCCTCACCGCAATACGCTGCGGGCCATGCTGGAGGGTGTTGCATACCGTAAGGGCTTGCAGGTTGCTGTGGGCCCGATTGGCACAGGCAAGACCACCCTGCTGTACTCTCTGCAGCACATTCTGGTACACGAGTCATCGTCCGAGCGGCCAATTCGCTCGGCTTTCATCATCAATCCTACGTTGACACAAGAGGAATTGTTCGAGGCCCTTTTTGATGAACTGGAAATTACTTCCTCAGCGGCAACCAAACCAGCGCGATTGCGGGCACTCCACGAGCTGTTGCTCGACTCTCATCGCCGCAATGGAATTGTATTGGTGGTGATTGACGAGGCCCACTTGCTCTCTCCGGAACTGCTGGAGGAGATCCGTCTGCTCCTCAACCTTGACAACTACCCCGCCAACGTCCTGCAACTGATCCTTTGCGGGCAGCCGGAAATAGTGCCCTTGTTGATGAAGCCGCAGTTTGCGGCCCTGCGCGGACGCGTCGCCGTTGTCTCAAAACTGCGGACGTTGACGCTTCCGGAAACCCGTGCCTATATCGCGGAAAGGTTGCACATCGCCGGCAGCCGGAGCGAGAGTCCGTTTACACAAGCAGCCCTGGAGGAGATTTTTCGCCACGCAGGAGGGACACCCCGGCTGATTAACCTGCTATGTGACCGGGTGCTGACCGCCGGTTTTCGAAGACAGCTCTTGAAAATCCCACCTGACCTGGTACGGGAAGCAGTGGATGGACTGACTCTATGCGACGACGCGTTCGCTATACCTGAAACATCGTTAAGTACGGCAGCAACAGCTTCGGCTCCCTCATCTTCCGGGGCCAAATCGTAAAGGGGTTCGTTTGAATCCAGAATGGCTTGGTTTGAGACATGAGCAGATTCTTTAATGAAACGCGCAAGACTTTCAAACAGGAAAACGTAGTTCCCGGGCCCGCCAGCGTGAATCTGGACGAAGCGGTAGAGGCCATGCGGATGAGTGCGACGGCTGAACGCCAGCCGCAACTTGTCACCAGTACGGCCCAGGAACCGTTGTTCGGCGCTTTGCATGAATCGGGTGAAATCGCTTCCCAGGTTGCCGCTACGCGATTAGAGAAGTGCCGCAGCATGAAACTGCCTCGGAACGACGAAAGGTCCTTCCTGGCGGCACAATACAATCCATCGATGCAGGCCGCGGTAGAGGCGTATCGCACGCTGCGCACCAGACTGGTAAAGCGCCAGACCGAGATGGGCACGCGCTCACTGGTGATTTCCAGCGCCGAGCCGGGTGATGGCAAAACGCTCACGGCCCTGAATCTGGCCCTTTGCTATGCCAATATTCAGAACTGGCCAGTGCTGCTGGTCGATGCCGACCTACGCACGCGCGGCTTGTCCCGCATTCTTGGAGACCCTGAGTCCCCGGGTCTGGGTCAAGTCCTGGAATCGGGCTGTCCCTATCAATCGGCGATACTTTCAACGAATGTGCCAAACCTGTATGTGCTGCCGGCTGGAGTATCCTCAACACCCTCGCCGGAGCTCTTTTCCGCTGCTGCCTGGAATGAGTTCCTGGGCTGGGGCTCCGAATCTTTCCGCCTGGTCATCATCGACTCGCCGCCGATCCTGGATCTGGCAGACTTCGAGCTAATCGCTGCGCCTTGCGAAAGCACCTTGTTAATAGCGCGCACAAGGAAGACCAGCCGCGACACTCTGACACGAGCCGTAGCCACGCTTGATCCGAAAAAGCTGGCCGGCGTCGTCTTGAATTCAGTCGATGAATGCCAGAGCTCGAATTACTACTATCACCGGTATTAGGCTACAGACAGATTAGAACCCCGGCATGGCGCCGGGGTAAGGCTCTTGGTCATCAAGTGTAAAGACATGCACTTGCCTTGCCCGCTCTTATTTTCTTGAGGAAGTAAGCAGAGGCGCGATGTACCATGCACCTGATGGCGATCAACTCTCGAATCCGGCGTTGCACTTCCCTCTTTAACCGCCCGTCGCATTACCCAGGATTGTTGCTGCTTCTGGCCCTGGTGCTCGCAGCCGGGCGCGAAGGGCGCGCGCAGGCAACGTGGAGTCCGATTGTCACGGTAGGCCCTGGTTACGTAGATTGCTACACCAGACAGGTTATAAGAACCTCCAGCGACGTTGTCTATGTGGTGACCAATGCCAGCGGATTCAGTGGCGGCGCCACCGCGTCCTCGATCCGCATCTACAAGGGATCTCCTGCCGTCAACCCGACTTCGTTTGCCGAAGTCGATGCGGCCCACCACCCGGCAAACGGAGTGCGGATGGGAGGGGTCGAGGCAAAGATCGCTGGAAGCGATCGTTTCATACAAATGGCATACGAGGACGTTGCAGCGTCTCAGGCCAAGTACGTAAAGTTTGACACGGTCACGGACACATGGGGCACTCCTGAAATCATTGGCCCTCTCAGTGGCCAAAATACACTCGACCGCTACATGGGAAAAACCGGCTTGGCGCTGGACGGCAACGGCGCGCCTCACGTAATCACCGGAGGCAAAAATGAGGCGATGTATTACACCAATCGAGTGAGCGGAAGCTGGTCCGCGCCGCTGGCGATCGCCGGCAGCAGCAGCCACATGCATCCCTCAATGTCTTTTGATCGCAATGGCACCTTGCACGTCGCGTACTACGACGGCACGATCAGCATGCTTTATCGCAGCCGCAATCCGGCGAACGGCGCCTGGAGCGCGGTGGAGACTGTATCCAACAATGTTTCCACCAGCCAGTCAGACGAATCACCCTCGCTGGTGATTGACTCGTCAGGACGCATTCTGGTCAACTACATTTCCGGCGATTTCAGCTTCCATTACAAACTGGCGCGTCGAGCCGCGGCCAACAGCTGGACCGACATCAGTCCGGGCACGGAAGTCGCGGGTCATGGTCCGGGACTGTACATCGACTCCACCGACAACGTCTACGCGCTGGAAGGCCACGATCTCAGTATTATTCAACCATCCGTTGAAATCCGCTCAGCAGCGGGCACATGGGGCACTTACCGTATTCTGGCATCCGGGCCGCCAACGCGCGACGGCAGCGCCTCCGCACGCTGGGACATTTTGTGGCCGGGAAATGCCACCCATCTGGATACCGCAAACATGGACGAAAACGGAGTGGACGCCCTTGGCAATCATTACGGCATCACCTATTACTTGCATGCGTCGTTGGGCATCACGCCTCCACCCCCGGTGGCGGACTTTTCATTGACGCTTCCAGCGGGGTCCTCTGTATCGATTGTGGCCGGACAATCAGCAAACGCGAGCCTTACCGTCTCAGGATCCAGCGGGTTTAATCAGAATGTCGCGCTGAGTTGCTCCGGCGCGCCGACGGGCGCTACCTGCGGTGTGTCACCGTCCTCGGTCAATCCAAATGGCACAAGCGTAACCGCACAAATATCCATCACCTCAACGGCACGCAGTTCCGCCTCATTGTTCCGGCCGGACAGTCACTCTTCCTGGTTGTGGGCCGGCGGAATCCTGACATATCTCTCGCTTTTGATTTGGACACCCAAAGGAAAAAAGGCCGCGTTACTGGCGCACAGCGGTCTCTGCTTGTTGGTATTCGCTGGGATGATGAGTTGCGGTGGCAGTAATAACTCCACACCCCCGCCACCTCCACCTCCGCCAGTAGGGGGAGGCGGGACTCCTGCGGGGACATTTGTCTTGACTGTTACTGGCACTGCCGGGACCCAGAGTCATACGACCTCGATTAGCCTGACCGTCCATTAACCCAGTTTTCCCGAATCAGAATTGTCGTGCAAAATGCCGTTACGGCAAGTCAATATGCAACATCTTGCATATATGATCAAAATAGCCTTCACTTGCATCGGCATCGATTTGCACACACTCTGTGAAAGTTGCTGATATTAAAGCAATTAGTCTCTTCTCCACATGGGCGATGAAGGGCTGGGGATGGAACGCCAGTTGCGACAGAAACAGGTGAGGAGTGTGCAGCCATGAAAAAGCACGCGCTTGCTCTTCTATTGGCGACTGCAATTGTCGCACCTGCGGCAACCGCCTTCGGCCACGACCACGACGACGACAAGGACAAGGACAAAGATAAACCCAAGAAAACAGACGCTGCTGAGATGAGCATCATTGGCCTCGCAGTAGCCTCCGCTTTGGGAGCTGGCACTTACCTGGTATACCGGCGTAGAGTGCGGACCCGCGGCTAGACGGATGGCCATTCCGCGATGCCGAACCCAAGCATCTTGGCGAACGTCAGTCACGCTCCAGGCTGGGCGTTTTTTAGGAGTGTGAACCGGGCGATTTTACGTCTTCGACAAGAGCCGGGTATCGCTATCTTCGCATTGTCATTTGCAGTAATTTGCCTGGATTATGTAGTAGCTCCAGGATTAAATGCCGTGACGCCAGCCTTCGCTTGCGGATTTTTGGCGGTTTTACTTCTGCGACAATCGTTGCAGTCAGTTTC
>JBGPZS010000450.1:0-3841 GCA_041493865.1 Terriglobia bacterium | reverse complement strand
GACCATTTTCCTTCTGCTGCTGAATGTCTTTGGACTATTCGCATGGTGGGGCCTGTTTAGCTGGATGCCGCCTTACTTGACCTTGCCGGTCGAGAGAGGCGGACGCGGCCTGAGCATGATGAACACCACTGGCCTGCTGGTCACGCTGAACCTGGCCGGCATGTTTCCCGGCTATCTTTGCTACGGCTGGGTTGCAGACAAACTGGGGCGCAAAAGATCGCTGATACTGTACACGCTATGCGCGGCCGGTCTGATTCCTTTGTACGCCGCGGCGCGCGAGCCATGGATCATTCTGGTCCTGGGCGCGTTCGTCGGCTTCTTTGGCACGGGCTTTTTCGCCGGCTCAGGGATCATTGGCAGCGAGATCTTCCCTACACGCGTTCGCGCCCGCGCTCTCGGCTTCACGTACAACGGCGCGCGTGCGGTGAGCTGCGTGGCCCCTTACACCATTGGCTGGCTCGGCGACAAAAAAGGACTGAGCGCGGCGTTTCTGTTGTGCGCGATTGCTTTTGTGTTGACCGCGCTGATGGCGACACAACTACCGGAGACGAGGGGAAAGAACCTTGAGTAACTGCAGATGAACGCAGATAAGGAAAAGCAAGCCGCGAATCCACGCGAATGAACACGAATCTTTTTTCGTTTAGCGCCAATTCGTCTGATTCGTGCTAATTCGTAGCCAGTTCATGCGTATTCGCCGGTATTGAGGTCTTCTTCGGCCGGCGATTCGCTTGCAGAATTTTCTTTCGCAGCCGCAGCGACTTTGGCGTCACCTCAACCAATTCGTCGTCGGCTACAAACTCAATCGCCTGCTCCAGCGTCAGGTTCTTAAAGGGAACCAGGCGGATGGCTTCGTCCGCGGTCGACGCGCGCATGTTGGTCAGCTTCTTTTCGCGAACGGCATTTACATCCAGATCGACTTCACGGGCATTCTCGCCCACGATCATCCCTTCATACAGTTCCACGCCGGCGCCAACAAATAAAACGCCGCGTTCCTGCAGGCTCCACAGCGCGTACGCCGTCGAGGGGCCGTTGCGGTCGGACACCAGAGCGCCGGTCATGCGATGCGGAATTTCTCCCAGCCACTGGGTGTAGCCGTCAAACAGAGAATTCAGAATCACTGTGCCGCGCGTATCGGTCAGCAGCTCTGACCGCAGGCCGATCATGCCGCGGCTGGGGATGGTGAATTCCAGCCGCACGCGCCCGGAGCCGTGATTGTGCATCTTGAGCATCTGCCCTTTGCGCGCGCCCAGCTTTTCAATTACCACGCCGATGAACGCATCCGGAATGTCCACCATCAGCTTTTCCTGAGGCTCCATCAGCTTGCCGTCAATGCGCTTGGTTACGATCTCCGGCTTGCCTACCGCGAGTTCATAACCTTCGCGACGCATGGTTTCAATCAGGATGGAAAGCTGCAACTCTCCACGGCCCAGGACTTTGAATGAATCCGTGGCGCCCACGTCTTCAACGCGCAGAGAAACGTTGGTCAGCAGCTCTTTTTCCAGGCGCTCACGCAGGTTGCGCGATGTGACGTAAGTCCCTTCGCGTCCGGAAAATGGAGACGTGTTCACCGAAAACTGCATGGCGATGGTCGGCTCGTCGATCACGATATGCGGCAGCGGCGCGGGATTTTCAACGTTGGTAATGGTCTCGCCAATTCCGATTCCCTCAACACCGGCGATAGCTACGATATCGCCCAACTCGGTCTGCTCAATGTCAACGCGTTTGAGCCCGCTGAAGGAAAACAGCTTGGTGATCTTCCATTTCTGCAGTGAGCCGTCAAGCTTGGCAATGCCGGCTTCCTGGCCATTGCGCAGTGTTCCGTTAAACACACGGGCAATTGCCAGGCGGCCCAGATAATCGCTGTAGTCCAGGTTCGCTACCAGGATCTGCAATGCGCTGGCAGCGTCACCAGCGGGCGGCGGCGTGCTGGCAAGAATGGCGTCAAACAACGGACGCAGGTTTTCACCTGGGACATCGATACTGGTGGAGGCCGTTCCCGCTTTTGCGTTGGTATAGAGCACGGGAAATCCGAGCTGGTCCTCGCGCGCGTCCAGATCGATAAAGAGATCATAGAGCTCGTTCAGCACTTCCTGCGCGCGGGCATCCGGCCGGTCAATCTTGTTGATCACCACCACGGGCAGCAGACCTGCTTCCAGCGCCTTGCTTAGCACGTAGCGCGTCTGCGGCAGCGGGCCTTCGCTGGCGTCTACCAGAAGCATCACGCCGTCCACCATTTTCAGGGCGCGTTCAACCTCGCCGCCGAAATCGCTGTGGCCGGGCGTATCGACAATGTTGATCTTGACGTCGTGATACAAGATAGCGGTGTTCTTGGCCAGAATGGTGATGCCGCGTTCGCGCTCCAGCTCATTGGAGTCCATTACGCGCTCCACCACGGCTTCATTGGCGCGAAACGCACCGCTCTGGCGCAGCATGCCGTCTACCAGAGTGGTTTTGCCGTGGTCTACGTGCGCGATAATTGCGATATTGCGAATCCTGGAATTCAAATCGGTCTCTTTGTCTTTCTCAGAATGGCTTAGCTTTTATTCTATCTGGAATTGAGTTCCGGTGCGTGGTACATGGCCGGCATACAGAAAAAACGGACGGCATAGTATCTGCCGTCCGCATCCGTCTTACTGAAGAACTTTCTAGTGTGAAAGCGGCCGGTCAATCTTGATCCGGTCATCCACTCCAACAATCGCGCTTTCGTGAATTGGTTTGTAGCCGTCTTTTTGGATGGTGATGTCATAGTTGCCGGGTTCTACTTGAATTTCGACCGGCGTGGTCTTCTGCAACGACGTGCCATTGATGGTGACCTGCGCGCCCTTGGGCTCAGACTTGATCTCGATCCTCGCCATGCCTTGCGACGAACCGTTGTTGCCACCGAACATCTTGCCCATGCCGCCGCTGACAAGCCGTATGTTGTCCGTGCGGCCGGCCACCATCAGGCTGGGCGCGTAATTGACCGACTGGCCGGCCACCAGCTTGAGTTCCGTGGTTGCGTCCAGATAGCCCTGCTTGCGGACCAAAATACTTTGCGTGCCCGGCTCGACTAGAAATTCTATCGGGGTAACTTTGCCCGTATCTTTTCCATTGATCACGACTTGCGCGCCGGCAGGCTTGCTTGCCACGGTCACAAATCCCTTTACCACAGTCAGGCGGACATCAAGCGGCGTACGCGCGCCTGGGGACACCTGCACGTTGCGTGTCTCTGTAGCATAGCCCGGCATGCTGAACGTTACTTTGTACATCCCCGGAGCCAGCGCAGGGACTGTCTGCGGCGCTTTCCAGGATTGTCCGGCACGTCCTTCAATCTCCACCGTTGCGCCCATCGGCATGGAAGAGACGATCAACTGTCCTTCACTCGGCGCAGGCGGCGCTACCGGTGCCGCTACGGCCGTGTTCCTGGACGTCTTGCCTGGCCGGACAGATTGCGTATGCGTCTTTCCCTGTCCCGCTTGTCCCTGTTGCTGACTAAACGGGGCCGCCGTGCTCGCGGCCGATTGCTTTGACTGGACGGTCCCATCGTCCGTGGGAAGCTCGGCAGGGTGGCGCTGAAAGATCATCGCCAATCCAACAATGACGCAAAGGCCGCCGATCACGCCTCCCACCAGCTTCCAATGGTTGGCCGTGCTTACCGGCGCTCGCGATACTGTCTGCTGAGGTGCTACGCGCGTTGTTCCCGGAGCAGGCGTTTTGATCACCTGGCTCGAATTGGGCGATGGCGGAGCATTGAACGCCTGGCTCGCCGACGAAACTCTGAATGCCTGGCTGGCGTTCGGTCCCGGACCGCCCTGGTATGCAGGTCTTGATCCCGTAGCGTTGGCCGCTCCCGGACCGCCCT
>JBGPZS010000236.1:0-6291 GCA_041493865.1 Terriglobia bacterium | reverse complement strand
GGGATGCACCATTGCAGCTGCTATTTACACGGCCATCAGTCTGGGAGCGGAATGGTTGTTGCCGCTCTTTTCCGCGCAGCCGAAGCTCGGGCCCGTGTACCACAACGTAACTCATTTAATTCCGATGGGCTTTCCGTTGTTGCTCATTGTTCCGGCTTTTGTTGCAGATTTGTTGTTGCAAAAGCTGGAGCAGCGATCCTTCTGGTTCAAGGCTATTTGTGTTGGACCTGCATTTCTGCTCAGCTTTCTCGCCGTTCAATGGCCCTTCGCCAATTTTCTTATGTCGCCGGCCGCGCGAAACTGGGTTTTCGGGACTGCCTATTTTGCTTATGGGGACCCTGCAGGATTTCTGTACGATCCCTATAAATTTGCGGTTGCAGAAAAAACAGCCGGCGCATTCCTGCTGACTATAACGATCGCGTTCGTTGTCGCCATTGTGACTACCCGTTTTGGGCTGGCTTGGGGCAATTGGATGCGACGTGTTCGCAGATGAAGGCGTTGGCCAGCCCGTCTTGCACTCTCAATCTGGAGGCAAAAACCTGTATGCGAAATTTATTGAAGTTTTTTTTCATTTTTCTTGCGAGCAGCCTTGTCCATGCTCATGTTGGCAGCGCGGACGTTTACTATGAGGGTGATGCTGGACCTTACCACCTTTTCGTGACCATACGCTTGCCGCAGGTGATTCCCGGCGTGGCCGAAATCCAGGTGCGCTGTGCCTCGCCCGACGTGCAAACCATTCAAGTCGCATCTCTCCGACTGAGCGGGCTGGGCTCAAATCTGCCGCCCGTTCCTGACGTAGCCCACCGGTCGAAGGATGATCCACAATTTTTCGTCAGCAACTTGTGGTTCATGGAATTTGGCGCTTTGCAAGTACGCGTCCAAGCAGACGGCTCCAAAGGCAAAGCGGAACTTTCCGTTCCGGTTGCGTCTTTCGCAAGGCAATCGTTGCCTATGGATCGGTGGCTGAGTGCAGTTCTCGGCTTTTTCTTTGTTTTTCTGACACTCAGCGTGGTGCTGATCACCGGCGCTGTTGTCCGCGAAAGCACGGTTCCTCCGGGCGAAGCTCCTCAGGCATCCAACAGGCGACGCTCACGGATTGTGATGGCGCTCGCGCTGATCATGGTCGTGGTCATCGTGTACCGGGGCCGGGCGTCGTGGAATGTGGAGGCGGCCACGTATAAGCGCAATGTCGATCTACTCAAGCCACCACGAGCTGAAACAACCCTACTCGACGGGAACCGCCTGGTGGTCCGGCCCGCTGGCCCACTTATAGTTCCACTCGTCGGCCAGAATGAATCGGCTAGTGCAGTCAAAATGGATGAAGTGATTCCCGACCACGGCCACGTCATGCACTTGTTTCTCATTCGCCTGCCGGGAATGGAGAAGATGTGGCATCTCCATCCCGATCTCGTTGACGGTGGCGCATTTTCCGAAAGACTTCCGGCGATGCCTGCAGGCCAGTATAAGATGTTCGCTGACATCGTAGACAAGAACGGCTTTCCCTGGACGCTGGTAGGGAACGTGGATCTTCCCCAGATCAACGGCTCGTCCACCATGGGCGATGATTCGGCATGGGAGGGCGCTCGATTGACGGCACCGCTTTCCGAAACCGCGGTCGCGCAGCTTCCCGATGGCGCCCGCGTGGTGTGGGAGCGGGGTGCGGATTCTCTAAAGGCCAATGTGTCGGCCAGCTTCAAGTTCAGGGTGGAAGAGAAAGACGGCTCGCCGGCCCGTGGCCTGGAACCTTATATGGGCATGGCGGCGCACGCGCAAGTGGTTAGTTTTGATCTGAGCGTCTTTGCTCACATCCATCCGGCCGGTTCAATCTCAATGGCAGCTCTGGATATGGCACAAGAGCGGCTTATGTCCCAATCTTCCGGCGGCGCCTCTGCAATGGTAATGGACGGTGCACATTCCGCCGCTTCGCTACCGCCGAAGTTCAGCTTTCCTTATGGATTCCCTCACCCCGGAGACTATCGCATCTTTGTGCAGATCAAACGGTCTGGCCATGTGCAGACTGCGGCTTTCGACATTCGCGTCCAATAGCCCATTATTTTTTGCAAACCCTATTGAGCCATTAAAAGCATAGGGGCGGCTTGAAGCAGCTTGCGTCGGCGACTGGGTTCCGTTCTTGGCCTCCAACGCAAGTTCTTGAATTCTGTCGCTTACAAGTTTTTTTGTTGCTTCGATCTTTGCCTGGTCGAAATCATCCACTTTCGATCACGCGCTTTCTCTCAATTTACTAACGGCAAGGGATCTGAGACCATGAGTGATCGAATCGAAACTCCGTTTGACAGCATCGAAAACGCTCACCAGTATATTAGGCTTCTTGCGGAGGCCGTCGCAGAAGCAAAGCGCGATATCGATGATGAGATCATTCTGGCCACCCAACGAACGTCCCACAGCCGTGTCCGTGTTCTTCGCGTGGTTGAGTACAATCTGGAGAAACTGCAACGATACCTGTCTGTTAGTGTCCGCACTTTGAATGATCTGCGTTCTCTTCGACGCCTCATTCATGAAGAAAGAACAGCCACTAAGGGCGCCGACCACCACCAAGTGGCGAAAACCGCGCCTGTGACGACTACAACTTCAGCTTCCGAACCACTTCGTGCTGGGGAAGTTCTGACGGCCCCACCCTCTGAAGCTTTTGCCGATTGATCGCATACGCGGGTGGAACTAAGAGCCCCCTGAACCAGTCACTTGGCTTCTGCGCAATCTGACTTCTGACACTTCAGGCATTGTCTCACCACGGCCGCGGTCTTCTTGATTTAGCGAGGGTGGAAAGTAAACTCGCTTCCACGCGGGGCACACAAACCTCTTTGCCCAGCGGAGGTTTGCCAGCCTAATATCGTCAGCGTATTTTCTTCTGCCTGTGGCACTCCACGCGAACGTGCTCACGCTCAAAGGATATGGGTTAGCGGAAGCCTGCGTCGCTACTCGGTCTCATTAGAATCGGTCCAACTCCAGCTTGGCTCCTTCCATCCAAAGCCTTCCTAATCCTCCGAGCATATATTGCATATCGGGTTGTGGTTCACTGACAGAAGGCAGCGATGATATTACCGACAGCCGAGGGGGGCGAGCTGCATGCTGGGAAAGCAGTTTGCTCAGTGTCGCCCCGGGCCCAACCTCAAGCAGGATCAATTCCGGGTCTTTCAGCAACTCAGCCGCTCCGTCAGAAAACCGGACGGTATGCCGCAAATGGTTGACCCAATAGTCCGGGTCTGTAATCTCCGTGCCGCTGATCCATTGGCCGGTTAGATTTGACAGATAAGGCATTTTGGGAACCTGCAAACGCACTTCAAGTACTACTTTCCTGAAGTCTTCAAGGACCGGTTCCACTGCTGACGAGTGGCCGGCACCTGTGACTCGCAGCCGTCGAGTCATAACTTCTCTAAGGGCCAGTTCCGATTCTAATGTTTCAATTTTGTGTTTCGAACCAGAAACGACGCACGAAGAAGGCGTATTTATAACCGCGATTTCAAGCCCGCCGATATGATCCAGCAGCGGCTTCAACTCCTCTTCTGACAGCATTACACTCAGCATCGCTCCCCCGGCAACCTGCTGCATTAGTCTGCCACGCGTTGCAACCATCCTGAGTCCTTCTTCCACAGAGAACACGCCGGCAATGCAGGCGGCAGCAAACTCTCCAAGGCTGTGGCCGATCATCCCCATTGGCTCCACCCCCCACCGCATCCATTGGCGGGCTACGGCATATTCAATGGTGAATATGGCTGTCTGCGTGAATCTGGTTTGCGCCAGCTGCTCGGTAGCTTCATCCAACTTGCCGTCCTTCGGATAAAGCAGGTCGCGCAGATCAAGCTTCAGGTAGGGTTTCGAATAGTCGCAACAATAGTCGACGTCGGTGCGGAACAGTGGTTCGTTTTCGTACAATTCTTTGCCCATATTCACGTATTGGGCCCCCTGTCCTGGCAATAGGAAAGCCACCTTACGATCGCGGCGCTCTTCAAACGCGGTGAAAATACGGCTGGGATCATTCTCCAGGACTCGCAACGCATCTTCACGGTCGCGACACACAAGCATGCGGCGGTGAGGAAACCTATCACTTCCGACCCTCAGGGTATGGGCCGCATCCGCAAGATTGACTTGTTTGTTTTCATTCAGGAAATCCGCCAGTTTCTTTCCCAGAGTGTCCAGTTCAGTGGGTGTGTTGGCAGACCATGTCAGCAAGTGCCATGGGCGAGAGGCGCCATCTGTTTCAGGAACAGGTGCCTGGTTTTCTTGTACTGAATCCTTCATTCTCGCTTGCATTCTGGTACCGTTGTCCTTTCCGCGATCGTTTTGTTTCGAGGCCCAGTGTTGTTTTTTGCCTGTTCGCATTTGCAGCATTCACGGCCGGAGAAGATTCTTCGTCGCCGATAAAGACGGGCGACGGAATGGATCGTGAGAAAGCGGAGCAAAAACCCAAGATGGAAATCTCACGGCCAGTGAGTTTGGACAGTTGTGGACGAACTCGCTTCAACTCAAGTTGCTGATTCCATTGCACCGTCTGAACCACCTGAACTGTTATAAACAATCCGACGTTCATCATTTCAGGGAGTCAATTACAACATCAAACCGGGCTGGCGAAGTGTGGCTCTATCGGACTTTTGCGAACTGATATTTAGAGCGCCTGTTTGCCCGGCGTGAGGACGGTTCCGACACTCTGTCGGAAGCTTTGTGAATGCCGAGACTAGCAATCTCAAACTTGCTCAGAAGCTGTTAGGCCATAGCCGCTATGAGACGACGGCGAACATCTACGCATTCGACATCGGACCAGGAGCGGAAGGCTGCTGTCGAGCAGGCGATTTTCGGTGAATCTGTTCGTAATGTTCGTGAAAATACGAACAACAACGGCCCCAAGTGAGAACAATGGGCTTAGCCATCCAACTTCCGAGCGGGGAGAGTCCGGACGCTCAGGAGTACTTAAGAGAGTACTACAAGACATTCCATGTAAAACTGATGCGGAAGGGGTTAATTGACATTGCGCAGATTGGCATGTTTTTGGGGATGTCACAGTGACCAATAATGTGACCGATCTGAGGATCGTTCACCTTCTCGCTGTGCTGCAACGCAACATTGCATCAGCGATGTCGTTTCGGCTGTGCGCTACCTTGTGCAGAGCTTTTCGGCTTGCGTCCAGCGTTTGCGCGGCGATCACATCTACATCGACCGCGGCGGTAGCTGCAACATCGCCAGTCAGTCGTGTTCCGGCAATTCGAAGGCATTTTGTTTGCTCTCAGCCGGCGCGCCAGAAGCTCCAGGTGGGCGCCGATTCACCGATTTACCATCAGGTGATTCCTACGAATCTCATTTGGAAAGGGCGTAAGATGGAGGTTCCAAGGGCACGGCCAGATGGCAACAGAAGAAGCTCTCCTCTTCCCGGCATCATTCGCGCAGCGACGATTGTGGTTGACCGAGCAACTGCTACCCGGCACGGAAATCCATAACGTTCCCGGAGTAGTTCAGATTGAAGGCGAACTTGACGTCGTGGTGCTGGAGAAGAGCCTTCTGGAAATCATGCGCCGGCACGAGGGGCTCCGGACGCGCTTCATCACCGTGCAGGAGGAGCCCTGGCAAGTCATCGATGAACAGCCTGACATAAAGCTGGATCAGGTGAGCTTGGCTGACGTTCCAGAGCAGGAGCGGGAAGCGATGCTACACAGGCTGGCAGTGGCAGAGAGGCGAAGGGTATTTGATCTGGAGAAAGGTCCTCTTCTGCGATTAAAGCTTGTGCAGGTTACGCAGCGCCGCCACGTGCTGCTGCTGACCATGCACCACATCATTTGCGATGGATGGTCGATAGGTATATTTTTGCGTGAGCTATCGCTGCTCTATGAAGCTTTCAGCGCGGGGCAGCCTTCTCCTCTGCCGGAGCTGCCAATCCAATACGCTGACTTTAGCGTCTGGCAACATGAGAACCGGAGAGATGGAGTGCTGGCGAAGCAGCTGCAGTATTGGACCACGCAGTTGAAAGGCGTGGAGACGCTGGACCTGCTTACGGATTACGCGCGTCCAGCTTCATCAGACCAGTCCGGCGCATCGCTGCCATTTTTGTTGCCGACGGGTTTAACGGACAAGCTGAAGTCCCTGAGCCGGCAACGCGGCGCCACTCTCTACATGACGCTGCTGGCGGCTTTCCAGGCGCTTCTCAGCCGCTATACAGGCCAGCAGGACGTAGCTGTGGGCACGCCGGTGGCGGGAAGAACGCGTCGCGAGCTGGAGGGGATCATAGGTTTTTTCGTGAATACCCTCGTCATCCGGAGCCAGGTAACCGGGCGCTCCGTTGATCTT
>JBGPZS010000536.1:0-2925 GCA_041493865.1 Terriglobia bacterium | reverse complement strand
CGGAGTTGGCCGGGCAACCACATCTTCATTATGTGCAGGCAGATGTCTGCGAACCGGACCACCTGGTCCGTGCCTTTGACTCGGCGCGCGCCGGCTTTGGTCCTATTCACATTTTGGTAAACAACGCCGGTCAGGGACGGTCAGCTCCCTTCCTGAAGACTGATCTTGGGCTCTGGCGCGGCATGATGCAGGTAAATCTCGATGGCACCTTTCACTGCATTCACGCGGTTTTACCCGGCATGCTCGAAGCCGGCTGGGGACGGATTGTGAACGTTGCCAGCACCGCCGGACTCACCGGTTACGGTTACGTTTCAGCGTATTGTGCAGCCAAGCACGGCGTCGTAGGTCTGACCCGTGCGCTGGCCCTTGAAGTGGCGACCAGAGGCGTCACGGTAAATGCCGTTTGCCCCGGTTACACGGAGACGGAAATGTTGCGAAGGACGATCGACGGCATTGTGGCCAAAACCGGCCGCACCGCGGCGGAGGCACGGGCGGAATTGAGTTCGAGGAACCCACAAAAGCGAATGGTTCAACCGGAAGAGGTTGCCAATGCAGTTACCTGGCTGTGCCTTCCGGGCAGCGAAGCGATCACCGGCCAGTCCATCGCGATTGCCGGCGGCGAAGTGATGTGAGGGAACGAATGGCAAGTACTTCAACCCTGCGCAAAAGCAATCATGGTTCGGGACAGGCCAATAACGTGGTCCTTGATCTGGAGACACGCGCCAAGAAGGGCGATCACCAGGCCCTGCGTTTGTGGCTGCGCCTCCTGTCGTGCACGGTGCGCATCGAAAATAAAATTCGCCTCCGTTTGCGGCGCGAGTTCAGCACAACTTTGCCACGGTTTGATCTGATGGCCCAGTTGGAGCGCAACGTTGGCGGACTGCGCATGAACGAACTTTCCAGGCGCCTGATGGTGTCGGGCGGCAACGTGACCGGAATTACTGACCAGCTCGAACGGGAAGGCCTGGTGGCTCGCACCGCCTGTCCCAGTGACCGCCGCGTGTTTACCGTCAAGCTGACCGATACGGGTTTGAAGCGCTTTCGCGAAATGGCCGCGCGGCATGAGCTGTGGATCATAGAGCTGTTGGGTGGACTGAGCCGGGACGAGAAAGAAACCATGATCAGTGAGCTATGGAAAGTGAAGACGCACATCAACAGCACCGCTTCCCTGGCGGGTAAGCCCAACCAACACCTGCAACCCGGGAGGAGTCGATGAACGACGGGACCAAGGCAGTCCGTCCGGCTTTTGCCGGTGGTGCGCTGTCGGACTACTCCGCGCAGCATTTCAAGTACAGCTTTAAAGATGGCGTGGCCTGCATCACGCTGGACCGGCCCGACCGTAAAAACCCGTTGACGTTTGGTTCTTATGCGGAACTGCGCGACCTGTTCCGTGCCATGGCGCTGGCAACGGATGTCAAGGCCGTGGTATTGACCGGGGCCGGTGATAATTTCTGCTCGGGCGGTGATGTGCACGAGATCATCGGTCCACTCACAGCGCTGGACATGCCCGGTTTGCTCGCATTTACGCGAATGACCGGCGATCTGGTCAAGGCCATGCGCGCCTGCCCGCAGCCGATCATCGCAGCCATCGACGGCATTTGTGCCGGAGCAGGCGCGATCCTGGCCATGGCGTCTGATGTTCGCCTGGGCACCGCGCGAAGCAAGACCGCCTTTCTCTTTACCCGCGTGGGGCTCGCGGGTTGTGACATGGGAGCGTGCGCCATACTGCCCAGGCTCATCGGGCAGGGTCGCGCTGCGGAGCTCTTGTTGACCGGCCGCAGCATGGCCGGAGATGAAGCGGAACGGTGCGGCTTCCTCAACCGCCTGTGCGCGCCGGAAGCATTGCTGGCTGGCGCGATGGAGTTGGCTACCGAACTTGCATCGGGTCCCACCTTTGCCCATGGCATGACCAAGAAGATGCTGCATCAGGAATGGAACATGGGGCTGGACGAGGCCATTGAAGCAGAAGCGCAGGCGCAGGCCATTTGCATGGCGACCAATGATTTTGATCGCGCGTATCAGGCCTTTGTATCCAAACAAAAGCCGGTCTTCAAGGGAGATTGAGCATGACCAACAGCAGCCATCTTAGCCATCTTGACTGGCCTTTCCTGGAGCCACGCCACAAGGCGCTGGCTGCAGACCTGGACCATTGGGCTGGTCGAGTACTGTCTGACAATGCTCTTAAGGACCACTCTGTGCGCGCGGTTGATGATGCCTGCCGCAAACTTGTGCGCCAACTGGGAGAGGGCGGCTGGTTGAAGTACGCCATCGGCGGCGCCGCGTACGCAGCGTCTGCCGACACGATTGATACCCGTGCAGTCTGCCTGATTCGCGAGACCCTTGCCCGCCATTCCGGCCTCGCCGATTTTGCCTTTGCCATGCAGGGACTCGGTTCAGGAGCAATTTCCATCTTCGGAAGCCATGCGCAGAAGCAACGCTATCTTCCCCGCGTGGCCAGCGGTTCTGCCATCGCAGCGTTCGCCATATCGGAGCCGGACGCTGGATCGGATGTAGCGGCGCTCGAGTGCGCGGCCCGGAAAGACGGCGACTCCTACCTGATCAACGGAGAAAAGACCTGGATATCCAATGGCGGCATCGCCGACTTTTATCTCTTGTTTGCGCGCACCGGCGAAGAGGCTGGAGCTAAGGGCATTTCTGCCTTTATCGTTGACGCCACCACGCCAGGCCTTGAGATCGCGGAACGCATCGAGGTCATGGCTCCGCATCCTCTTGCGCGCCTGGCCTTCAAAAACTGCAGGATTCCGGCGGCGCAGCGCCTGGGAGATCCAGGCCAGGGATTCAAGATCGCAATGTCCACGCTCGACATTTTTCGCTCCTCGGTTGCGGCAGCGGCCCTTGGCTTCGCGCGGCACGCACTGTATGAAGCCTTGTCGCGTTCCACATCACGCACAATGTTTGGCCAGG
>JBGPZS010000073.1:0-11578 GCA_041493865.1 Terriglobia bacterium | reverse complement strand
TAACCACTGGCAATCGTTTCCCATCAACGGCATCTTCGGCGTGCGCAACTTCAAGGGCACATCTTTCATCCCCAATCAGGTGCAGCCGGTCCGCCGCAACACCTTTGACACGATCTTTAACGTTGGCACAACAACGGTGCAGCGCCTGGGAAGCGCGCATCTTATCCTTACCCCGGGCATCCAATTCACCATCCGGCGGGACACGGAATCACCCGTCCAGTTGGACCAGAACCTCTTCCGCGGATATCTGTACCTGAGCACTTCGCCTTTCTACAACTGGCTCACCATGCGGGGCTTCGCGGTCTATGAAGCCGGCCCGTTCACTGAGCAAAACCTGCACTCGCGGGACCTGGGCGCGAGCGTTGAATTCCAGGTTGGCCGACCCTGGGGAAACAACTCGCTGGTCACCGGCTACTCGGTGCGCGATCTTTTGTTCCGCCCGTCGCCCAGCGAATTCTTCACTACCTCTACGTGGGTTGGGTGGCAGCATAAGTTCGGGCAGAAGATGGCGATTACCGGACTGGCAAAATACATTCGCTCCTGGCGCGTGGAGACGCTGGAATTCACCACGGCGCAGATCCTTGTACCTGGAGCGCGTGTTGAGTTCAACCCCAACAACCGCTGGTCAGTCAGCGGCTCAGTGGATTTCACGCGCGGCGAAGGGTTTCACTTGTATGACAACGTCCAAAGCGGATTCCTCATCTCCTATATGAGGCCGCTCCGCCGCAGCGTAAGCGACGGCAGTGGCGTCCTGAATATTGATTACCCGCTTCGTTTCTCGGTGGGATTACAGCAGCAATCGTTCTACAGCTATACCGGCATAGGCAGCACGTCCACGTTGCGTCCGGTGTTTAAGATTTCTATCTTTTAGGTTTTCCAGGGCCCAATGAAGATTTGTTTTGTGAGCGGGTTTCCCCCGAGCAAAGTAGTACTCAATGAATACGGGTTTCATGTAGCCAGAGAGTTGCAGGCCGATCCCCTGATCAGCTTGACCATCCTTGCTGACGAGTATTCAGGACCAGAACCGGAGCTTCCGGAATTTGAGATTGAGCGCGTTTGGAAGGTGAACCGCCTCAGCAATCATGCAAGGTTGCTGCGGGCCATACGCGCTTGCAAGCCTGACGTGGTCTGGTTCAATCTTGTCTTCTCCAGCTTCGG
Organism: Terriglobia bacterium; assembly: GCA_041493865.1. Taxonomy (GTDB): domain Bacteria; phylum Acidobacteriota; class Terriglobia; order Terriglobales; family Acidobacteriaceae; genus Angelobacter. The sequence continues at coordinate 10,420 of JBGPZS010000073.1, read as the reverse complement.
CAACAAGGAAAACCCGCTGGCCGCTTTTTCCGGCCTCACGCTTCCCGCCGCCATCCGCATGGCCGGGTATTACACTCATGTAACTCTGCATCACCTGATGGACCACATTGACCTGAACGATGCGGGAGTGCGCAACAAGATGTTGTTCCGGGCGGCGGGGCATTTGGCCACACGGATGCTCCTGATGGCCAACTCTGTTTCCGTGCTTTTGCCCGCCTACCGGCGCACCTTGACGGAAAAATATCGCGGCGAGCACATTCACTACCGCGCGCATGGGATCCTTTCCGCGCGGCCGGAATATCCCGATTTTTCGTGCCGCGGCAACCCCGAGCACCGCATCCTGGCGTTTGGAAAGTGGGGGACCTACAAGCGCTGCGAAATGCTGATCGAGGCTTTCGAGGAGCAGGTAGCGCCGGCATTTCCCGCGGCAAAACTGGTCATTGCAGGCACCAACAACACGAATTCGCCCGGCTACATTGAGGGATTGCATGCGAGGTACGGCGGCCATCCGAAGATTGAATTCAAGGGATACGTTGCGGAGCAAGACATTCCCGCGTTGTTCAGCGCGTCATCTTTCATGGCGATGCCTTATACCTCTGCTACGGGAGCCAGTGGCGTTGCTAACCTGGCCGCCGCATACGGGGTCCCCATCATCTGCTCGGATATCCCCGACTTCCGCGAGATGGGAGAAAGCGGCGGCCTGGCCATCAAGTTTTACCCGGTGGGAGACAAAGCCGCGTTGGCCAGAAACATGATCGAGCTGCTGCAGAACGAACAAGAGCAGCGCGAGATGGCGGAGCAGAATTTTTCCGCGGCCCTGCGCATGACCATGCCCCAGATCATCCGCCAGTACGTGCGCGCCTTTGACCGCCACCAGAGAGCTCGCGCCCTGGAAGCTGTGTCCCGCTTCCGCCGAATCCCTGGCTGGGTGCCGTCACGTTCGGCCATCTTCCGCGCCTCGCGCTGGAGCAACTGGATCTAACTAGAGCGGCAACCTGTCTTAGAATAGCCGGTGATGACAGAAGCCGGCTTACGCATGACGCTGCTTTAACGGCGCGGACCACTTTTGTTTTCTTTTTGTGCGTATTTACCGCGAACGCGCTGCGAGATCTTTGGCCGGGCAAGTTTTCCATTTGGCTGGCAGCCAAGCGGGACTGGTTGCTGCTGGCTGTGGCGGCTTCACACACTTCTCATCTCGTTACGATCATTGCTTTTTTCCAGGTTGTGGGCTGGTCAAAGCTAAAGCTGGTGACACTGGTGGGAGGCGGCACGGTGTATCTGCTGATTTATGCCCTGGCAGGTGCCGCAATGTTACGCTTACGAGGCCGTAAACAAGGGCTGCTCGGCTTGCCCAAATTCGAAGCCGTTGCGCTGTACTTGATCTGGCTGATATTTGCGCTTGCTTTTGTGCCGCGAATTGTCTCGGGCTGGCCTGTTTACTCTTTCTTCGGCGTTGCTGCTCTCGCCGCGTTTCTGATTCGTATTGCCTGCCTGGTAAGATACCGTCGCGTCAATGCTTCCGCCGCTCAAGCTGTCCGCTAAGGGGTGACTCCCAAAAACTGAAGCAACTCCTGCGCTGCACGCTGCCCGCTGGCAATGGCGCCGTGAACGGTCCCATTGTAGCCATCAGAGTTTGTGGCTTCCCCGGCAAAGTACAGTGTTTCCGACACCGGCGCCGCCAGGGCGCGCGCGGCGTCAATGCCACCAACGGCGGTATAACTGTAAGCCCCGCGGGAAAAGGGGTCTGCCTGCCAGTCGTGCGTGAATGCCCCGGCAACCTGACGCTCCATTGCACGTTCGTCGAGGCCAAGGACCCGGGCCAGCGCCTGCACCGCGCCATGGACAATCTCATCCTGGCTTCGATCTCTGAGCGCGACGGCGTAATGTCCTGCTGCCCAGCCGGTAAGAATGGGATAAGGAAGCGGATTGCTTACCCACCAGGTTGGGAACTGCCGATCATCTGTGAACAGGAAGCTGAGGTCCGTCATCTCCGGTTCCCGCTCCCAGAATCTTTCCGAAAAGCACAGGCTCACGCGAATCACCGGGCCCATTTTCAGGAACTTGATGGCATTTTGCTTTTCCGGCAGCGCAGGCGAGAAGTGAACGCTGTTGGCCTTCAGCACGCCCAGCGGAAGGGTGATGATGGCGCGTGGAGCGTGAAATCCGGCGTTAGACGTGTTGGCCACGACTTCGCCCGACCGCCAATGCATTTCCGTAACAACACTGTTCAAGACTATGTCACAAAGTTTATGGTCGATGCGGCCAGTCATGGCACGCACCAGACTTTCGTAGCCGGTGGCGATCCGGAACTGCCTGTCGCCCTGGATCGCTTCTTCCGCACGATTGTCCCGTATGAGCGAGTGCACGCTGATCAGCGAAGGATCGGCGGCATGAAAACCTTCCACATATCGCAACGCCTGTTGTTTTACTTCTTCGCTTGCTCCGGTGCGATCCAGATAATATTGAAAGGACTGGTCCGGCTCGTGAGTGGGCATCGTGGCAAAGAGTGCTTCCACTTTTTCCATCAGGTGGCCGGCGTCAGCCCACGAGCCCTTGATCTTTCTGCGAAAGTTTCCCTGGACCTGTAGAATCGGCACCGCGGCTTCAGCGGCCAGGCCAAGGATTTCCTCAGGACGCCCGTGGACAAACTCGGCTCCCAGTTCCACCGGATAGTTTGTTGTCTGGTGAGTATGAATGCGGCCGCCCAGGCGATCACGCGCCTCAAGCAGGGTAACGCGCAGGCCGGCACGAGTGAGCTGCCGCGCGGCAGCCAGCCCGGCAATACCGCCGCCGATCACCAACACATCCACTGCGCTCTTCATAATCTGGCCGCGGTGAAGGCCTGCTTTCCGCCGGCCACAGGCATAGGATAAACGCCCAGCGACCTTGCGGCGCCGATGTCCACGGTAAGAACTTCGCTCGACGGTGTCTTCTTGATCCAGGCTTGAGCACGGGAGATCGCGGCGGCGAATGTGCCCTTGGGCAACACGGTCAGGTCAAGATAGAGAACGTCTTGCGAGTTCGGTCCCAGGCGCACGCCGGTAAACGCGTGACCCGGAACAATCACGATCACCGGCTTCATGCCCAGATTCTCTAAAGCCGAAGCAAAGGCCACACTCACGTCGATGCAATTGGCGTTGCTGAGTTCCAGTGTCTCGCGCGGCAGGCGGATGCGCTGCGTCTCGCCAGGATAGTTCCCAAAGGTATAGATGCTGCTCACATAACTGATGCCGGAGCGCTGCATGGCCCGGAAAACCGCCGCAGCCTGGGCGCGCACCTGGGCCGCCAGATTAACGCCGGGCACAAGGCTGTAACCACGCATCCGTCCGCCGGGCACCAGCCGCTCCGCGTGCGAGACCAGTTGCAGTACTTTGTCATCGTGCGGCGTCACCCAGCGTGCCAATAATTGGGCGTTGGCAAACTTCCTGCCCCAGAACAAATCTGAGGCGCTGTGGATAAGCACAGGGCGTTGCTGGGCGAAGGTATGGCCTGTGCCGGGATCCTGGACCTCCACGACCAGTGTGGCTGCATGAATCTCGCCATTCTCGTATGCCTTGGTGAGCAATTCCGGCTCCAGGTTAAACGTGCGCACCTCGTGCGGTCCGATGACCGCGGTCTGCCGCAACTGCGCGCTCCAACCCCGAACCTCGGCGGTAATGATTTGCAGCACGGCTTTACTTGAAGTATTGGCGACGCTCAGCACCGCCACTGGCCAGTAGTCCGCTGCCTGGGCGCCGGTGAGCGCGGGAAAAATCTCACCACGGCCTGGCATATTGAGTTGATATTGGATCTGCAAAGGCGAGGCCGGCCCGGAACTGACCTGCATCTTGGCCGGAAGCGGCGGATCGGGCAGCGGCTTGAGTGCCAACCTGGAAACAAAGATCCAGGTCCAGGCCAGCGCTCCTGCCAGCCCGAGTGTGGTTGCAAGAAAGACCCACGCCAGCGCGCGCGCAACTCTTCCTGGTTTTTTGGACCCAGGTTGTCTGAACCAAGGGTGTCTGAACCCAGGTTGTCTGGATTCCGCCATCTCTTAAATTGGGTGACAAAGAGAGCTGACGGGTTGCAAGAAGTTTGCCGCCGGTCGAGGCAGCGCCTTAGTCATGAGTAAGTGTTTTATCGAGGCGAGCTTTCTGCTGGCTTTTTTGGCGCTGCCTGCCGCTGCAAAGGCGGAGACGCCCTCCAGAACTCAGGGTCATCAGCAATCCATTCACCCGCGGGATTGCTCATGGCCGGGCTTACGGAAAACAGCCAGGTCTCAGAACTCAAAGCGGAGACGCGCGTGTACTCATCCAGCCGGTTACGGGTGGAATCGTCTACGTCAGTGGTGTAATCGTCAACAGCGGGATCGAGTGCTGCCCCTGCGTTCTGCAGCGAGTGGTGCGCGGAAAAAATGAGATAAACATTTCTCGGCATGCCCGAGACAACCTGATAGACCACGCGATTGTCCGCCGTGCCGGCCCTCTGCCGCGCTGCTTTGAGCGTGCGGTGGACTTCTTCATACTCACGTTCATGTCCGGAGCGCACCGTCACTATCGTGACGGTGAAAAAGCGGGTGCGCGGCTGCACTAGGCCCGCGCTGCTGCTGAGGTCCTCACGATAGTGCGCGTAGACCGCACGAGGGTCCGCCACCAGACTCGTCTTGGCCTCCAGCAGACGGTTGAGCTCCGCGGTCAGCATTGCGTTGCGGGAAAACGGCTCAGCGCTGCGCTCCATGGCGGCGTAAGAATCAAACCCGGAGACGAACCACACTTCCTGCGGGCCGGTAATCGACTGGATGGCGAGATAGGGCCAGGTGCTGGCACGGGCGCGGGCTTGCGCAGCTTCACTTTCAATCCGGGAATACTCCGCCATCTTTGAGGGCTTTACCGGATCGCGATAAATCTGGAGCAATGCGGGCGGCGGCGCGGACTGGGCCTGCTGTGCGTACCCGGGCAGAGAGCCGGCAGCGAGCAGCAGGCAAAAAGCAAAACGCAGGTAAGACATATGCGCCCATTTAAGCAAACTGGCGGCTGCCTGTCATGCAGAAAGGGAAATCGGGAGTCGCAGCCCGTCTGTGTACCCTTTGCGCTTAGCGCGCCGGCACAGGGACCTTGTCATCGACAAAGGCCACGGCTTCTTCAAGTATCTCCTGCACCAGCCCAGGCGACGAGGCTTCCACGTAAATGCGCATGAGCGGTTCCGTGCCGGAAGTACGAAGCAAAACCCAGGCCTCAGCCCCCTGGTCTTGGATGGGCGCATCAAGAAAGAACTTGATCCCATCAAGGTTTTCCTTGCGTAAGACCTTGTACGATCCCAACCGGTTTGTGTCATTGCTGCCAGCGCGGGCGATCGCGGCCTCTTTCACGTCATTCGGGACGCGCAGGTCACGGCGCGCGTAATAATGCGGACCGTACTCTGACTGCAGCGCGGCGACGAGCTGACCCAGGCTCTTTCCTTCATCGGCCATCACGTTGGCCAGAAGCAGGGCGTTGAGAAGGCCATCGCGCTCGGGCAGGTGGCGCTGGAACCCAATACCGCCGGACTCTTCGCCACCGATGAGAATCTGGCGCTCCAGCATGAGATCGCAGATGTACTTGAAGCCGACGCCGCACTCCAGCAGCGTGCGGCCATGCTTGGCGGTAATGCGGTCCAGCATGCGCGTGGTATTAAAAGCGCGCACCACGTCGCCCGGCCAGTCTTTGTGGCGCGTCAGGACCCACTGCAGCAGGATGGAGAAAATCTTGTGCGAATCCACGAAACTGCCGTCTTCGGCCGCGGCGCCGATGCGGTCGGCATCGCCATCCGTAATGAAGGCGGCGTGGCACTTTTCCCTGACCACGGCCTCCTGGGCTGCGCGCACGTGTGGCTCAATGGGCTCAGGATTGATGCCCGGGAACAGCGGATTGACCTCGCTGCGAATCTGCACGTGCTGGATGCCGCGCTTCTTGAAGATCTCTGCCAGCACATTGCGGCCGGCGCCGTACATGCAGTCAATAGCGAACTTGAAGCCTGCCTTGGTGATCTTGTCCAGGTCGGCAAATTTACAGATGGCTTCGACATAGGGCGTCTTGAAATCGGCCTCTTCGATTTTTGCGGTACTTCCCTTGGGCATGGCCCCGGCGCGAACGTGGTCCTCAATCTGCTGGATGATGGAGGGCGTGGCCGAGCCGCCGTACGTGGCCTTGAACTTCACGCCGTTCCAATCCCAGGGATTGTGGCTGGAGGTGATCATGATTCCACCGGCGGTGCGCAGGGTCTTTACCGCATAAGAAAGTGCCGGGGTAGGGGTGTAATCGTTCGAGAGCTTAATGGGAATTCCCGCGGCAGCCAGGACTTCGGCGGCGGCTTGCGCAAAACGGCGGGAGCCGAAGCGCGTGTCATAGCCGATCACCAGCCCGCGGCTGGGATCTTCATTTTTCAGAACGTAAGCGGCAATGGCCCCGGCAACGCGGCGTACGTTCTCAAAGGTGTAGTCTTCAGCGATTACGCCCCGCCAGCCATCGGTGCCAAATTTTATTTGCTCAGCGGCCATTGATCCTCTCTAGACCAGCTCTGTCAGTTTCTTTTCATTCAAGTATTTCACAATTTTGCCCACGTCCTGGGAGTGCTCGCGGGTGGTCACCAGGATAGCGTCTTCCGTCTCAACCACAACCAGGTTGTGCACGCCCACGGCGGCGACAAATTTCTCGGGAGCGTAAACATAGTTGCCGGTGGCATTCAAAGTATAAGAAGCTTTGCCATGGACCACGTTTTTCTCATCGTCTTTCTGGAGCGCGGCATGATGCTCGTACAAGGCGGCCCATGAGCCCAGGTCGTTCCAGCCGAAGTCGGCGCGGAGGCAGAACAGTTTTGAGGAGTGCTCGCCTTTGGCCGAACGCGGCTCCAGCACGGCATAGTCAATGCTGATGTTTTCGCACTTGGGATAGAGCTGGGAAAATGTCTTGGCGAAGTCTTTTGTGCCCCAGGCTGCGGCAATCTGCTCGAGGTACGGCGCCGTTTCCGAAAGGTGCTCACGCAGAGCGCGGGTGAGCGTGCGCGCGCTCCACACGAAGATACCGCTATTCCAGTAGTAGTTACCCGCAGCCACGAATTCTTCCGCCCGCTGCTGATTGGGCTTCTCCGTAAACCGCTTCACGCGAAAGAGCTCTGACTCAAGCTTTTCACCGGTCTCGATATAGCCGTAACCGGTCTCGGGGCGCGCAGGCTGCACACCCATGACCACGATGTGGTCTTCCCGTCCGGCGATTTCTATAGCTCGCTGAACGACCCTGCGAAACTTCCTTTCATCGGCAATAACGTGGTCAGCGGGAAACATGCCGATGATGGATTCGGGAGCCAGTTTTTCCAGCAGGAAAGCCGCCAGCCCGATGGCCGGGGCCGTATTGCGGGCCTTAGGTTCCACGACCACTTGAAGTGGCGGAATGGCCGGAAGCTGGCGCTGGATTTCCTCCCCGACAAATTCGTTGGTGATGACCCAGAAATCTTTTTCTGTCCCCAGAGGCAGCAGGCGCTCCATGGTTTTCTGGATCATGGTCTGTTTGCCGTCAAGAGCGAGCACCTGTTTGGCCAGCTTGCGGCGGCTTCGCGGCCAGAAGCGGGTCCCACTGCCGCCGGCAAGGATCACGGGAAAGAATGGCTGTTTGTTCACAAACACTCACAAGGCTTCAAGCCCAACGTTCTTAAATTTGTTTACGCTCATTCGTTGCGCTCATCCATGCCTCTCAGCCCTGCAATGCTGAGGAGCTGTTTTTCGCCAAGACCGTCACGGGATGGTCCACGTCTTCCACCGGCAACGACACACAGAGAAACTCTAACTCCCACTGCGGCTTCAGCATAAACTTTTCTACCGTGGCGGGGACAACTACAGCCTCACCGCCGGTGAAGATCACAGGGGCCGAGCCCTCGCTTTCAATCACTCCGCACCCCCGCGTAGCAACCAGGCACCAGACACTGCGCTTCGCGTGACGGGGCCGGCGAAACTCCCATGGACGCGTCACCCGGAACTGGTCGACGATGAAGAATGGCGAAGTCACGCGGTTGATCTGCGTCTTCCCCAGTTCGATTTGCGGCTGGCCCGCAACCACTTTGCCCGCGTGGGTCCGCTCCTTGGCCGCCCGCAAACCATTTTCGATGTGTAGCTCGCGGGGGCGGCCGTAATCATAAAGGCGATAGGTGGTATCCGAGTTTTGCTGCGTTTCGACGATGACAGCGCCGCCACCTATAGCATGAATAGTGCCTGCATCAACGTAGATCATGTCGCCTTCCTGGACATCAATCCAGTTCAACAGATGTTCCATGCGGGTTTCACGGATAGCGCGTTCGACATCGCCTTTGCTGGTTCCCGGTTTCAGTCCCAGTCCCACCTGTGTCCCGGGGCCGGCGCGCAACACGTACCAACACTCGTTCTTACCGCAAGGCTGGCCCATCTTCACTGCACCCTCATCGTCGGGATGCACCTGCACAGAAAGCTTTTCTCTGGGGAAAAGAAACTTGATCAATAACGGAAAGCGGGTTGCATCGCCGCCAGCGTCACCTATGATCCGCGCACCGAACTGGAGGGCAATCTCTGCGAGGGTACGGCCGGCGAGAGGGCCGTTGGCGACGCAACAGTCGTCGCCGGTGAGCCAGGCCTCGCCGATCGGGCTTCCCGTAATCTCACGCGCGTAAAACGGCGCGAGCTCGCGGGTGCCCCAGACGCGCTCGTGAAACTGCGGCTGCAAGAGTAACGGATAAAGATCAGGCATGCTGGTGATGACCGTGCTGTCTGGGGCCTAGAAAACTTTAGACTCGCAAAAAAGGCTGCGTGTTGTCCAGCAGCAGCTTGGACTCTGAAAACCATTGGGCCTTTCGCCGCCAAGGCCCAGTCAATTTAGAACAGTTACGCGTCGCAGTTGAGGACCCTTACAGCTTCCCAAACCACTCCTGCATCCGCTCCAGGCCGCGCTCGATCTCAGTCGGCGCAGTGGCGTAGGACAAGCGGATGTGGTCGCGCGTACCAAATGCTTCGCCCGGAACGGTGACGACGTGGGCCTCATGCAGCAGTCGCTTGGCGACGTCGGCAGCCGAGGTAATCCCCGCCTTGCCGAAGTAGGCCGAGACGTTCGGATAAACGTAAAACGCTCCTTCAGGCTTCACGCACGTCACGTCCGGAATCAGCTTCAGATGGCCGAGAGCGAGTTCGCGCAGCATCACATAATCTTTTTTCATTTTCTCCACGCAATCCTGCGGGCCAGTAACTGCGGCCAACCCCGCCATCTGGACCATGTGCGCCGTACTGGAGGTGCTCTGGCTTTGCAGCTTGGTCATGGCATTGATAATGGGCGCGGGAGCCAGCGCGTAACCCAGGCGCCAGCCGGTCATGGCATAAGTTTTGGAAAGCGAGCCCACAATCACCAGGTGCTGTTTCACGTCGGTAATCGCGCCGGCGGAGAACCTGCGCGGCGTGAAATTCAGGTAGACGTAGCACTCGTCGGCTATGACGTAGATGCCGCGCATGTGCGCAAGGCGCAAAATAGCGGTGAAATCCACCGGGTCCATCACTGCGCCGCTGGGATTGTTCGGACTGTTGATGATAATGGCGCGGGTGCGCGGCGTGATCTGGCGCTCGATCATTTCCGGCGTCAGGCGGAAGTTCTCGGATTCCTCCGTCTCCACGAAAACGCATTTTCCGCCGGCGTACTCAATGATGTCCTTGAAAGAGACCCAGTAAGGGACGGGCACGATGACCTCGTCTCCGTGATCGACCAGTACCTGGATCGTATTGAACAATGCCAGCTTTCCTCCGGTGGAGACCATGCATTCGCCAGGCTGGTACATGGAGCCGAAATCGGCGGCATGGCGGCGGGCGATGGCGGTGCGCAGCTCCTGTATGCCGCCCACAGCGGTATAACGGGTACAATTGTTATTGATGGCGGCGATGGCCGCATCCTTGATGTGCTGCGGCGTGGAAAAGTGCGGTTCGCCCGCGCCAAACTCCACCAGGTCGGCCCCGCCGGCCTTTAACTTTGCCGCCTCGGCAACCACCGCCATGGTGGCTGAGATCTCAATGCGGTTAACGCGGTCACTAAACTGCTTTACAGCGGGTACAGTCGCCATTTGAACCTCATTAAATTGTGGCTGCGCTGCCATGGAATTTTTCCCGCAGCCGTTGTTCCACCAGCTCCGGCACCAGCCCGCGCACGGAACCGCCAAGACGAAATATTTCTTTGACCAGCCGCGAACTCAAATAGGAATAAGCTTCAGCCGGCATCATGAAAACGGTTTCCAGTTGCGGCTGCAGCTTGCGGTTCATCAGGGCCATTTGCAGCTCGTATTCGTAGTCGCTGATGGCGCGGATGCCCCGGAGCACTGCCTTAGCTTTTTTCTGCATGGCATAGTCCACCAGCAACCCTTCAAAAGTCTCCACACGCACATTCTCGTAGCCCTTGACCATCTCTTCCAG
>JBGPZS010000367.1:0-4580 GCA_041493865.1 Terriglobia bacterium | reverse complement strand
CTTGTCCGTCTGCGGCAGCAGGATCACGAATTCGTCGCCGCCGTAGCGGAAGGCGTAGTCGATCAGGCGCAGTTGCGATTTGATCTTGAAGCCGATCTCCTGCAGCAGCTTGCTTCCAACCAGGTGGCCGTACGTGTCATTAACGTGCTTGAAGTGGTCCAAGTCCAGGAAGATCACGCTGAATTCATAACCGAAGCGCGCGGAGCGATAGACCTCGGCTTCCAGCGTCTTATAAAGATGCCGCGCGTTGTAGAGGCCGGTGCAATCGTCGGTGATCGTCAGCTCCTGGATCTTCTCCACGGCGCGGGCGTTATCAATGGCGATGGCGGCGTAATCGCAGAGGGCATGCAGGAAGAACATTTCCTGTTCGCCAAAGCTCTCCATGGCGCAGTTGATGAGCTGGATAACTCCCAGCACGCGGTGCTTCGATTGCAGCGGCACGCAGATGATCGACCGGGTCTTCCACTTAGTCATCTCATCAATGCGTTTGGCGAAACGGGGATCGTTGTACACATCGGGCACGATTAAGGACTCACCATGCCTGGCCACCCAGCCAGCTATCCCCTCCCCGACCTTCAGCCGTACCGTCTTGAGAGTTTCGGCGGCATCGCCTACGGCAATGGCGAAATAGAGCTCGTCCTTTTGTTCATCGACCATCAGCAGGGACCAGGTGTCCGGACGGAAAAATTCCGCCATTTTGTCCATGATGGTTTGCAGAATTGAATCGAGGTTCAGCGACGAGGTCAGGGCCTTCGCCACATCGTTAAAGATGGCGACTTCCTGCAGCTGCCTCTTAGTCTTACGCTCAGGTCCTGCTGACTCGTTCATCTTAGGGGGTGGTCCTCGTTAACGCCCAGAAAAGCCGGAAACTTTTGCGTATTATCGCTTGATTTAAGGAAATCGGCAACCGGACAATAGACCTGAAACCTTCGAGTAATAGCCCTTACGTACCCTGAAAGTAGTTGTCGAATCAACAGTTACGGGGTATTTTGTTAGCTACCGGGAGTTTGGCTTCCTTAAATCATGGGCAACCTGACTGGTTTACCGACAAAAGGTGATGGAACTGCCATGGGTGCTTTTGGTGATCGGCTGCGGCGCGAACGGGAGATGCGAGGCATCACCCTGGAAGAAATTACGGAATCAACCAAGATTTCCCGCCGCCATCTGGAAGCGCTGGAGGGGGAACATTTTGACCAGCTTCCCGGCGCCGTCTTCAATAAAGGATTTGTCCGCGCTTATGCGCGCTTTTTAGGCATTGACGAAGACCGGGCTGTAGCCGACTACGCGGCGGCCAGCAAGGAGCAGCCTGAACCTGAAGATAAGTTTCCCCTTGAGATACACAACGAGCCTGATCGGGATTTGAATCCCCGGCGTTCACGTCTGCCACTGGCCTTTGCTGTAGCGGCATTAGCCGGTGTCCTGGTAGGCTACGCATTTTGGATTAAGTCAAAACCGCGTACAGAGGCCACGCACCAACCGCCGGCTGCTGCTGTAGAGACGCCGGTCAAAGGTTCGGCTCCAGTGCCCGTCAAAGTCTCCACCCCGGTTGCTGCTTCTTCGCCAGCAGCATTGGAGCGGGCTGCGGTAACGCCGCCGGTGAAACAGCCACAGGAACAAGCGCCGCCGGTTGCACAGGCTGCGACCACGGTCAAGAAGCCGGCAGAGAAAGCCTTCTTCGTTTCCGTAAAGGCCAAAGAAGATTCGTGGGTTTCCATTGTGGCAGACGGAAAATCAGTCATGCAGCGCGTTTTGGGCGCTGACAAACATAAGAAGATCAAGGCCGGCAAGGTACTCATTCTAAGGACCGGCAACGCCGGCGGTATAGAAGTCAGCTTCAACGGCAGATCGCTGGGGGCCATCGGCAATGAAAATGAGCCCCGTACTCTCACCTTTAACGCCGCCGGGCTTGTACAATAATCTGTAGCTCAAATTGACTTAGGCCGATAAGATGGTTGTCGGCCCGGTTCACCATTGAAAATACCCCATTCGGCTGCGTTTCCGCCGGTTGCAACACCCAAACGTTGTCTCCGATTGGACTTTTTGGGTAATCTGCCAGTCGGTATCTTTATAGAAGTTGGGCCATGATGGCGGTTTAAGAAATTTCAGGAGGCAAGACCTTGGCTTCACGCGAAAAATTCCTGTTCACATCTGAGTCGGTCACGGAAGGCCACCCGGATAAAATTGCAGACCAAATTTCAGACGCGATTCTGGATGCGTGCCTTGCAGAAGATCCTTACAGCCGCGTCGCCTGCGAGACGCTGACTGCCACCGGCCTGGTGGTGATCGCCGGCGAAATTACCACCAAGACCTATGTCGATTTCCAGAAGATCGTCCGCGGCGTGGTGCAATCCATTGGCTATGACAACGCGCTCTACGGTTTTGATTCCAACACCTGCGCCGTGATCTCCAGCATCAACAAGCAGTCCGGCGATATCGCCATGGGCGTGGATACGGGCGGCGCCGGCGATCAGGGCATGATGTTCGGCTATGCCACGAATGAAAATGAAAGCTACATGCCCACCAGCATTGACTTGGCCCACAAGCTCACCCTTCGCCTCACCGAAGTTCGCAAGAATGGAATGCTTCCTTACCTCCGGCCTGACGGCAAATCCCAGGTAACAGTTGAATACGCCGCCGGCCACAAGCCCAAGCGCGTGGATGCCGTTGTGATCTCCACCCAGCACGCGGATTCCATCGATAATGAAACGCTGCGTGCGGACATCATGAAGCACGTGATCCAGGCCGCTATTCCCGCAAGCCTGCTCGACGCTGATACGAAATACCACATCAATCCCACCGGACGCTTTGTGATTGGCGGTCCCATGGGCGATACCGGCCTCACCGGCCGCAAGATTATCGTGGACAGTTACGGCGGGATGGGCCGTCACGGTGGTGGTGCTTTCAGCGGCAAAGATCCGACCAAGGTCGATCGCTCTGCCTGCTACATGGCGCGCTACATCGCCAAAAACATCGTGGCCTCCGGCCTGGCCGACCGTTGTGAAGTCCAACTGGCTTACGCCATTGGCGTAGCTGAGCCGGTCAGCGTGCTGGTGGATACGTTCGACACCGGCAAGATCGACGAGGAGAAGCTGGAACAACTCGTCCGCAAAAACTTCCAGCTCACGCCGAAGGGGATCATCGAATCGCTCCGGCTGCGCCGTCCTATCTATAAGAAGACGGCGGCGTACGGGCACTTCGGCCGCAAGGACCCTGATTTTACCTGGGAAGCCACCGACAAGGCGGCCACACTGCGCGAGCAGGGACTGGGCAAGACCGAGTCCACGGCCGGCGTGGGCGCGGCCCGGTAAATCGGAGCGAGAAGAATTTGGAAACGTCATCCCGACCTGCTCGCACGCTGAAGAAAGCGCGTGCTCGGCTAGCGGTCGCCGGGATGACGTCTCCAACAATGAGCCGGCATCGCATAATCTGAATTTCAAATAACTAATGCCTCTTAAGGCACTCGAACAGGAAAAAATGTCAACATCTACAGTTACGCAAACCTCTTTTGATGTTAAAAATCTGGAGCTGGCCGATCTGGGAAAGCGCCGCATCGAATGGGCCAACCAGTCCATGCCGGTGCTGCAGAGCATCCGCAAGGAATTCATCAAGAACCAGCCGCTGAAGGGTATGCGCGTCGCTGCCTGCCTGCACGTGACCACTGAGACGGCCAATCTGGCCATTACGCTGCGCGATGGCGGCGCTGATGTGGTGCTTTGCGCCTCCAACCCGCTCTCCACGCAGGATGACGTGGCTGCATCGTTGGTCCGCGATTACAACATTTCGGTCCATGCCATCAAAGGCGAGGACAATGACAGCTACTATAAGCACATCTTCGCCGCGCTGGACCACAAGCCGCACATGACCATGGATGACGGCGCTGACCTGGTTTCCACGGCGCTCACCAAACGCAAGGACGTGCTGGAAGGAATCATCGCCGGAACGGAAGAGACCACCACGGGCGTGATTCGCCTGCGCGCCATGGCCAAAGACGGCCAACTGCAGTATCCCATCATCGCCGTGAATGACGCGTTGACCAAGCACATGTTTGACAACCGCTATGGCACCGGGCAATCCACCATGGATGGCGTGATCCGCTGCACCAACACGCTGATGGCCGGTTCCAAATTTGTCATTGCCGGCTTCGGCTGGTGCGGACGCGGCCTGGCTTCACGCGCGCGCGGCATGGGCGCCGACGTCATTGTCACTGAGATCGATCCCACCAAGGCGATTGAGGCCGTGATGGAAGGCTACCGGGTCATGTCGATGGCGGAAGCCTCCAAGATCGGCGACATCTTCGTGACCGTCACCGGCAATAAGAACGTGATCAGCCGCGAACATTTTGACCTGATGAAGAACGGCGCCGTGGTGGCCAACTCCGGGCACTTCAATGTTGAAATCGACATTCCCGCGCTGGAGAAGATGGCCTCCGCCAAACGCCAGACCCGCGAATTCGTGGACGAATACGCCATGAAAGACGGCCGCAAGATTTATCTTCTTGGCGAAGGCCGCCTCATCAACCTGGCCGCCGCTGAGGGCCATCCGGCTTCCGTGATGGATATGAGCTTTGCCAACCAGGCGCT
>JBGPZS010000116.1:0-9818 GCA_041493865.1 Terriglobia bacterium | reverse complement strand
GATTGAAGATGCGGTGGTCAGCAATCCGTCACTCAAGGAATTCAAGGACGCGGAAGGCACCGAACCGGAGCTGGCGGCCGACGTGGTGGACTTGGTGCGCACGTTTCAGCAGATCCTGGAGCGGGCCAAATCGCGCCCGGTCCTGCAAATGGACGAAGAGACGGTCACGGTAGGCCAGATGATTGAGTTCTTTCGCCGCCGTCTGCTGATGGAAGACCGTCCCATCCGGCTGAAACGCCTTTTGCAGCACATCACTTCACGCCATGCGCTCATCTCATCTTTTTTGGCGCTGCTGGAACTGGTGCGCTTGCAGGCCATCCTGCTGCGGCAGGAAAGGGTCTTTGGCGAGGTCCTGATCAAGAAGCACCCGATGTTTGACACCGTGATGGGTGAGGGTGCGGCGATAAGAGATGATTGGAAGTGAGCAGCTGGCAATTAGCAATTGGCCATTAGCCCAGCTAAAGCCGACTGATGCAAAGTGGGCTAAAGGCTAAGAGCTAAAAGCCAAAGGCCAAGAGCCAAAAACCAGTTGCTAATTGCCAATTGCCAATTGCCAATTGCTATTTGCTAATTGCTAATTGCTATTCATGAGTATCAAAGCCCAACTCGAAGCACTTATTTACGCAGCGGAAGAGCCCATCACGCTGGACCAGATGGCTGCGCTGCTCAAAGACGATCTGCTGGCGCTCAAGGCACAGCCACAAACCGGGGCGGAAACGGCGCAGGAACCCGCGGGCGATCCAGCCCAGCAAGCGCAGCCGGCGCCGGACCAGGCGGAAAACCATCTGGGCGCGGTGGAAGATGCGGCCGAGCATGCTGTGGAACCGCGCGCGAAGCGGAGCAAGGAAAAGTCCGAGAAAGCCGAGCTGCGCGCTCTGTTGAAGCCATACCTCGAAGAACTCATCGCCGGCTATGCGAACTCAGACCATGGCATTGAGGTCCGCGAAGTGGCGAGCGGCTACCGGATGTCCACCAAGCCGGAGCATCACGATGTGGTGCGCGCATTCTCCAAGAGCCTGAAGCCGCCGATACGGCTCTCCCTGCAGGCGCTGGAGACGCTGGCAGTGATCGCCTACAAACAGCCGGTGACCGTCCCCGAAATCAGCGATATCCGCGGCGTGGACGCGTCCGGCGTGATCGGAACACTGCTGGAACGCAAGCTCATCACCACCGCGGGACGGAAAGCAGTGGTCGGCCGGCCCATGCTGTACAAGACCACCAAGGATTTTCTGATGCGCTTTGGCCTGCGCGACCTGAGCGAGCTGCCCAGCCTGGAAGAGTTTGAAAAGCTGGCCGCGGGCGAGATGCAGGATGAACTCTTTGACGCCGGCTACGGGGCCGTCGCGGACGCAACCGGCACCCCAGGTGAAGATGGCGGCGTGGAGCAGATGGCGGAGGACAAAGCCGAGGTCCCGCAGAATGTAACCGAGCCTACGGTATCCTCTGACCCTGAGCACGATAAGGCCGACGAACATGTGACCGGACAGATCGCCACTGAGAGCACGGGAGGCTGAGCATGCCTCCGCAGCGGTTGCAGAAGATCATTGCCGCCGCGGGAATTTCTTCCCGACGGAAAGCCGAAGAGTTGATCACGCAAGGGCGGGTCAGCGTCAATGGCCAGACCATCACGGAGCTTGGCAGCAAGGCTGATCCGCAGCGCGACCACATCAAAGTCGATGGCAAGCTCTTGCAGGGCGCCGAGAGACACGTCTATCTGGCCCTGAACAAACCCAAGGGTTACGTGACCACGGTTTCCGATCCTGAACGCCGCCCCACGGTCATGGACCTGGTGAAAAGCGTGGGCGCGCGCATCTATCCCGTGGGACGGCTTGACTGGTCGAGCGAAGGCCTCCTGCTTCTGACCAACGACGGCGAGCTGGCCAGCAAGCTCATCAAGGCCGCGTCACACGTCCCCAAGACTTATCTGGTGAAGATTGCGGGGCGCGCGTCAGCAGAAGGAATCGAAAAACTGCGCCGGGGAATCAGGATTGGAGCCAAGCCTGGACCGCGCCGGCTGGAGTCAGTCCACACCGCACCCGCGCAGATCCGCCTGCTGAAGGACGCTGCCAACCCATGGTATGAAGTCACGCTGATCGAGGGCAAAAACCGGCAGATCCGGCGGATGTTCGAAGAGATTGGCCATCACGTGGAAAAAATCAAACGCGTGCGCTACGGCCCGCTCACGCTCGACGTGGAACCAGGCCAGTTTCGCGAGCTGACGCCGGGAGAGGTTTCCCAGTTGCGGCGCACCGGACGCGGGGAAAAGCCGCCGCAGCCGCAGCGTAGACCGCCTTCGCGCGCAAAGGCCAGCGACCGCAGAGGCGAACATCACAAACGAAGCAAGCCCAGCAAGTGACCAAGATGGCTTAAGCATCTCCGCTTGTGATACAAACTTCTGTTATCTCTCTCTTCCAATGCCCAAAACGGTCCTTGATCAAATTCCGGAGCACATACGCGCGCTGAGCGGCTACGTGCCGGGCAAACCAATGCGCCAGGCACAGCGGGAATCCGGCATGGCCATGATCAAGCTGGCCTCGAATGAAAACCCTTTCGGGCCTTCGCCGCTGGCGCTGGAAGCGATCCGCGCGGCCGCGGCCGAGGTCAATCTCTATCCGGATAATGATGCCAGTGAGCTGCGGCAGGCCCTGGCGGCGCGCCACGAACTGGCTGAGGAGCAGATTTTCATTGCCGATGGCTCCCTGGGAATACTGGACGTTCTGGCCCGGACCTTGCTCGTGCCGGGGACAAACTGCATCAGCAGCGAGCGTTCTTTCATCAGCTATCCGCTGGTCACGCGGACCATCGGCGCGCGCTTCATTGAAGCGCCCATGCGGAATGACGCTTACGATCTGGACGCGATTGCCGCCGCCATCAATGAACAGACGCGCGTGGTGATCCTGGCCAATCCTAACAATCCCACCGGCACCATGTTTGACGCCGACGCGACCGAGGCCTTTCTGAAGCGCGTGCCTGAAGGCGTGCTGGTGGTGCTGGACGAAGCGTATTCCGACTTTGCCGAACATTTTGCCCGCCAGCGCGGCATCACTTATTCGCGGTCGTTTGAGTATGTGCGCGCGCTCCGGCAGAACGTGCTGGTGTTGCGCACGTTTTCAAAAGCGCACGGACTGGCCGGCATTCGTCTGGGATATGCCTGCGGGCACCCCGAACTGCTGCGCTATTTTGCCCGGGTGCGCAATTCATTTTCCGTTTCCGGAGTGGCGGAGGCCGCGGGGCTGGCCGCAATCCGCGATCACAGCCACATTCGCAAGACGGTGGAAAACAACGCCGTGGGCGCTGCCTGGCTGATGGAACGCCTTAACGAACTTGGCATCCGCGCCGTGCCTACCAGCGCGAACTTCATTTACTTTACCGTGGACGAGGATGCCAACGTCTTTGCCAAACGCATGCAGACGGAGGGCGTGATTGTGCGCTCGCTGGTGCCATGGGGTATTCCGAATGCCATACGCGTCAGCATCGGCACGCCGGAGCAGAACCATATGTTCTTCCGCGCGCTTACAAAAGTGGTGCGGCAGACCGTCACGCCCTAGCAAACCGGTAAATGGTTCATTTGGTAAGTTGGTAAATGAAGGTCAGCCCAGGCCTGCCCGCTCAATAAGCGCAAATTTCCACAATCCTCACGTTCTGCAAACGACAGGAGGCCTCCATGAAATTGAACCTCTTTGACCGCATTGTGCTGGCGCTGGCCACGATTTTTCTGGGCTTGATAGCCCTGCGACCGCTGATGGCTCCAGAAGTTGCGCAGGCCCAGGCGGCGCATGACCATCTTTATATTGAACCGGGAATCCACATGGTGCTCTCCCCTGACAGGACGCGCCAGACCCAGGGAAAGATAGTGGTTGACCTGACCACCGGAAACATCTGGGGTTTCCCAACATCGCGGGACGCGCCTTATCCCATCGATGCGGCGAAACCACAGCCTGGAGTTTCGTCGCCGATCTATCTGGGAAAGTTTGACCTGGCGGGAATGCAGCGCCAGTAAATGTGAAGGAGCCGGCGATGTTGCGGTAGGATGGATTGGGCATGGCTTCCACCACCTGGACCACCGCGGCCGCACTGGGCCGGCGCAACCTGCTTGCGTCGACCGGCGTGGCGCTGGTGGCGGTATTCGTGGTCTTTGCCCTGTTCGCGCCGTGGATCGCGCCGCAGAGCCCCAGCAACATTGACCTGCCTTCGCGCCTGCAGCCGCCCAGCGCCGCACACTGGTTCGGTACTGACGAACTAGGCCGCGACATTCTCTCGCGCGTGATTTATGGCGCCCGCATCTCCATGCTGGTAGGCAGCAGCGTGGTGGCGGGATCGCTGCTGCTGGGGCTGGTGATGGGTTCGATTGCAGGCTACTACGGCGGGCTGGCAGACAAATTTTTCAGCGTCATCCTGATGAACGCGTTCCTCTCTTTTCCGGGAATTCTGCTGGCGATCGCGTTTGTGGCGTTTCTGGGACCGGGCATTTTCAATCTGATTCTGGCGTTGTGCATCGGCGGATGGGTGGGCTACGCGCGCCTGGTCCGCGCCCAGGTGCTGGCGGTAAAAGAGAAAGAGTTCGTTGAAGCCGCGCGCGCGCTGGGCGCGAGTGACTGGCGGATCGTCACGCGGCACATCCTGCCCAATATTATTCAGCCGGTGATCGTCCAGGCCGCCATCGGGATGGCGGGAGCAGTGCTGGCGGAAGCAACGATGAGCTTCCTGGGCCTGGGAGTCCCGCCGCCCACGGCAAGCTGGGGATCGATGCTCAACGACGGCCGCGCTCACCTCTTCGACGCGCCGCACCTGGTGCTCTTCCCTGCCCTGGCGGTGATGCTGGCCGTGCTCTCATTCAACTTCATCGGCGACGCATTGCGCGACTATATGGACCCAAGATCGCGGATTGAAGCGGGACTCTAGGAGCAATAGCAAATAGCAATTAGCAAATGGCTCTAAAAGCAATTCGCCGCTGATTGACGCAGATGAACGCAGATGAGGATTGGCGTAATTTCCGATACACACGGGTTGCTTCGCCCGGAAGCGATTGAGCTGCTGCACGGCTCGGAACACATCATTCACGCGGGCGATATCGGCTCGCCGGATATTGTTCCCGAGCTCGGCAAGATTGCGCCGGTAACGGCGATTCGCGGCAACGTGGACACACAGGCATGGGCCCGCACCTTCGCGGAAACAGAGGTGGTCGAGCTGGGCGGGTTTTACATCTACGTCATCCATGATGCCAAAGCGCTCGACCTCAATCCCAAAGCAGCCGGCTTTGCCGCGGTGATCAGCGGACACTCGCATCAGCCGAAGCAGGAAATGAAAGACGGCGTGCTGTATTTCAATCCGGGCAGCGCGGGGCCAAGAAGGTTCAAGCTGCCCATCACGGTGGGCAGAATGGAAATAGTTCGCGGCACTTTGAGGGGCGAGATACTTCAGATCGGGTGAGAACAGTTCTGCTGGCTGATTGGCGTTACTGGAGTTTAATGACAGCGATCTTTACCGGTTTGAGCTCGTCTTCATTTTTCAGTTTGCCGTCTTGCTCATGGTCGATCTGGGTATTCACAATGTAGTAGAAGCTGCCGCCCAAGATCGTGCCTGTGGTCGGGAGTTCCAGGTTTGCGGAACGAAACTCCAGAAGCCGGCCTGAGGCCACGGCCCTTCCTTCCGGCGTAAGCAGAAGACGCACAATGCGGTTTGGACCAAAAGCGTTCTGGATGGCGATTAAGCTCCCTTTCCAGAAATACAGCCCGTCAATTTGTGCCAGGCTGATGCCCGCAGGCGCATGGAGTTCGCTCATCGCCGTGCCGTTCAAATCCATGCGCACGATGCCGAAGGCATGGGCCACGAAGACTGTCTTACCGTCTGAGGAAAGCGCTATTCCGTTAGGATAGAAACGGCTTCCCAGTCCATAGCGGACCAGCTTTGCTGCCCCTGGACGCAGCGTGTATACACTGCTGTCTTCACTGTCCGTCACAAAAACCTGACCCTGCGGAGTGACCACCAGATCATTGAACAAATGTTTTCCAGGACCTTCAGGGAGGTATTTGTCCAGGGTCTTGCCATTCAGATTGAAATGGAGCAATGCCGACTCCCCGGCGCGTTCGCTTGCCGCCCAGACACTGCGGTCGCGGGGATCAACTTTGATGCCGAGAACGCCGAGAAGACCATCCTGTCCTTCAGCAACGAAGTCGGCAGTCTTTCCGTCAGAAGTAATTTTCACGATTTTGCGGTGGTAGACGCTGCTCATGTAGAGGCTGCCATCGGCAGCGTCAGAGGCGAGTCCTTCCGGAATCAAGTCTCTGGTGGCGACTGTAAAAGTGATTTTGGAGACTGCGACAACTGGATATTTTTTCTCTATCCTGCTGACCAGTTTTTTGAAAGCAGCGCACCCCGCCATCTCCTTGAAATCCGGCTCCGGAGCCGGATCAAGCCAGGGCGCGTCTTTGAGCGCTTGTTCCAGAGTAAATAACGCTTTCCGATAGTTGCCCAGCTTGGCGTAATCGAGCGCCATATTGAACTCAACCGCGGCGGAATCCGCACCCGAGGCAAGCATTGTTGTGAACTGCTTCTGGCGCGCCCCATCCAGTGCCTTGCCGGAAGCGAGGTTGCAAGCGGGTGTTTGCGCATGTGCCAGGCAGGATACCGCGAGAAGCACCGAGCAACAGAAGAGCATCTTCATAGTACTTGGACGTATGGCCTGCAGTATTTGTTACCCATTGAGAACAACGCTGCTCGGGATGAAGAAAACTACTGCCGGATCCGGGGATTCGCCAGCGAGTACAGCAGGTCCGTCATGAAATTCACTGCCACGTAGGTGACGCCGATCATCAGGATGCAGCCTTGCACCAGATAGTAGTCGCGGCTGCTGATGGCGGTGATGGTGAGGCGGCCGATGCCCGGCCAGGAAAAAATTGTCTCGGTAACGATGGCGCCGGCCAGCAGCGCGCCGAATTGCAATCCCACAACGGTGAGCACGGGGACCAGAGCGTTGCGCAGCGCGTGCTTATATACGACCACATTTTCTGAAAGGCCCTTGGCGCGCGCGGTGCGGATGTAATCCTGCCCCAGCTCTTCGAGCATGGCCGTGCGGACCATACGCGTGAGGATTGCCGCCAGGGCGCCGCCCATGGTGATCGCCGGCAAGATCAAGTGGGCGAGCGTTCCCGAGCCGGAGACCGGCAGCAGTCCCAGGCGGATAGCAAAAAACAAGATCAGGATCGGTCCCAGGGCAAAGTTGGGAAATGACAGGCCCCACAGGCTGACGACGCTGAGCACACGGTCGTCCCAGCGATTGCGCCGGCGGGCAGAGCGCACGCCTGCGGGAATCGAGATGAGCAGAGCAACAAGCATGGACGCCACGGTCAACTGCAGTGTCCAGGGATAACGCTGAAGGATGACGCCCTTGACCGGCTGATCGAAACGGAGGGAGCGGCCCAGGTCGCCGCGCAGAACGCCCTTCCAGTAATTCACATATTGCTTCGGCAAAGGGACATCGAGTCCATAGGCGTGGCGAGCAGCCTGTATATCTGCACTGGCCGCGCCTTCACCCAGCATCTGCTGAATGGGATCGCCAGGGACGAGGTGGATCAGCAGAAAAACGACCGACACAACCAGCCAGAGGACGGGGACCATATAGAGCAGGCGGGTTGCGAGATAACGGAGCATGGGCTTAGCCGTATGGTAGCAAATGAGATCGGCGCCCCATCTCGTGTCCCATGACGGACTGAATTTCCTCCGTGGAAGCACGGCTGAACAACGGACCCTGTTCGTGCCGATTACATTCGCGGATTCCCCGCGCGGAATCCGCGAAATGTTTGCTTACCAGGTCACTCGCTTTCGATAAAGCTATTCAACTGGCTTTGGAAAATGAGGCTTCGAAACACGCCTTCTCCCGGGAAATCAACATTGGGCTCGAGCAGAAATTTCAGGCCGCCCTGCGGAGTGACCAAAACGTCAATCAGCAACGCTATCGCCGGAATCGTCTTCACGGCAAGCGGAAACTTGTCCGGGATAGCTGCAACCAGACGTTCCTGCAGTTTGGCACTGCCTGCACCCGAAGTCGAAATGCGCCAATGCGGCAAATAAACAGCCAGCGTCTTGTCGACTCTGCTCAACGTTGAATAAGCTGAAGTGTTCGCCCTTTCGCATTCCTGCAAAGCAAAACCGGCTGCGTTGACACGATTGCTCAGCTCTTTCCACACCGGGTTAAGGACAGGTTTCGGCGGGTGTTGTTCACCTGGGACTGGCTCCACAAGAAATTTGTCAATGCTCTTGAGCTTTGCCTCCAAATCACGCAGCGTGGAACGAATAGAAGCACAGTGATCGGCGTAAGTAGTCAACTCGAATAGAAATTGCAATTCGAGGCGAAACGTGGGATCGGCTACCAACGGTATTCCGTTGGAGTAAAACCCATTGATTTCATAAGTTATGATCCGTTTTCTGCTTTCCCAGAAGCCGAATCCCCAGTCGGAAACCTTCAAAACATTCACGCCGCCTTCAATGCCTAAATCCGGATCGGCAGCTTTCAATGCTTTGTCGAAAGTTTTCCGCACGAGGTCCGTCAAATCCTGCGGAGCTATCTCGGCGACAAGAGCTTCTGCCGCAATGTTGTTTTTCGAGTAGATTCCGCCATTTTGAAATCCATTCCAATGTTCCGGCGGATTGCCAGTCGTAGTCAGATAGTCGATAACCGGATAACCGAATTGACTGCTGTTTTCCCAACCTTGCGCCGCCCACATGTCACGGATTACGCCGCGAACCATCATCGGTCCGGTGTTAAGCGTCCAATAGATCGAGCCGCCCTCAAAATGGTTGAAACGTCCGATACCGTCGGGTGTTCCCGTTTCATCGGCAGCCGGCAAGCCCAACACTCCATTTGCGGCGCCGAACACGTTATATTTGGCGCGAATGTCGCCGTGAACCTCATGTGCGCCGGTTGCCGTGGAATAATAAATATCGGCCGCTTCATAGCGAACAATATAACCGCGCCCGGCCTGTTCGATTTGCGAGGTTGCTGCACCAACCCAGGCCAATTTGGCGGCCTTGGCGCCAATCTCACGTTCTGCTAATAGCATCATCTTGTCCAAAGTCGGGGCCGGCACGTCTGGATGAAGGACAGGGCTGCCTTTAGGCACGGTAAAATGCTCATCCCTTGTCTCGGTCAGTAGAGGCAGTCTTGTCAGTGGTACGGAATCGATGAAAGTATCGGGGGCCGGCTCCGTAAGCCTTAATTGCTTTTTGAGTTCGTGTGCAGTTTCGCTATCCACCCCCAGCATTCGCTGGTTGTTGACGACGACATCGAGTGCTGATGCGGTGAGTTGTTTCTTGGGTTGGTACGCGGTTTCGCTGTCCAATCCGATTATTTCCTGATGTGCGACACTACCTGTTTTCATTTTGCTCCCTTTGAATGAGGCTCTTCCCAAGCCGCTGGTATGCGAGCCGCTTGATTGTCTTGAGTTAGTTGGTACCGCTGCTGGCGGGCAGACCATCCCTTCGGTTCGGATCGACCAGTTTGGGTGGCAAGAACGAAAGCAGTGTTCGATAAGCGTGCAGAAAGGTAGTGAGTGCCGAAGTTATTTCGTTTCATTTCAAATTGCAGGCGTGGACCAGGGTGCCCCATCCCCTTGTTCCGCTCGGGGCAGGCTCTTTGCGGCGAGGCTGGCTCTTGCTTTTAGGGCGTCGCGGCAAAGGGTGGGAGATGAAGCGCCGGAGGCGCGGTGCGAAGTTAGCCCAGCGCGTCAGCGCTGGGGGGCGGCTTGGCCGCGAATTAACGCGAATGAACACGAATCAGGGCTGTTGGTGATAGGGTTCCCTCCCCTTCGGCAGGCTCAGGG
>JBGPZS010000159.1:0-8194 GCA_041493865.1 Terriglobia bacterium | reverse complement strand
TGTTGATTCTCCGGCTGGTGTTCGCCGGGTCGGGATAAGAGAAAACCGGGTCGAGAACAGAGCTGCCGGTTTCCACGCTGTTCGAAGTAGTGGTGCCACCTGGCGGAACCACGATGCTTTTTTCACTGCTGCCGCCTGTGCCTTTATTGCCCGGACCAGTTCCCACGTTGTGAGCAGGGACATGGTGGTCAGGTCCTATACGCCCTTCTGGGCTTCGTGTGAATCCCTCATCATCACCGCTGCTGCCGCGCTGGCTGGGCGCATCGCCGGAGTTGCCAATGTTTCTTATGATCGCGCCGGGGGCAACGTGCGTGTCTACCGTGACGCCGCCCATGGTGGTGGCGAAGACGCCCTGGGAACCGGAGACGTCGTTGATATCGGAGGCGACGTTCACGCGGTTGTCCGCGCTAGCCATCTTGCGGAAGGGAAAATCGCCGTCATGGTAGCCGCCGAAACCAGCGCCCGAGGTCCCCGGGTTCAAAAAGTGGTTCGGTCCAGTTGTGCCTGCGACCTGTGGGCCAAGTTCAAAATTGTTATCTCCGCCGGCCTGGCCGGGGTTCAGCGTGTTTGCCGGGCGGCTGTCAGCGCCGGCATTGAAATGGCAACTGGCGCATGCCTGCACGTCGTCGCTGCCCGCCTGCATGTCCCAAAAAAGGGCCTTACCCAAAGCAATGGCCGCGGTTTTGTCGGCCAGGATTCCGTCCATGCCGAACACCGGCGGAACAGGAACGCTGGAAAGAGGCGCCATTGGCCTGAGCGGAAGAATGATCTGGCCTCGTGCGTCTGTGCTCTGCGCGCGAACGTGCCCGTAGTATCCGACTGCCGCCACAATCGCCAGCACGCAAACGAAGATGCGGAAAAAAGCCAGGGTCCCGGAAGACGATTTCATCGTTTTTCTCCTGCGAAAAATGTTGCTGCCCAAACGCTGTTCATGCTCATGCCGTGCCATCGACGGACTCCTTCGCTGACGAGTGAGCACGTGGGCTCAACGGGTTGAACCGGCGGATGTGTCATCCACTGCTGCGCGCGCGAGATCGCGCCGCGGCACATGACCAATCACATCGGAGGTGAAGCTGCACGAAATGTTCTTACGCAGCGGAGTAGCTTTGAACCGGCAATCGTTCAAGCCTTCCGGCAGGCATCAAAAAATCAAGTTTGTGCCAACCAGACAGAGCTGTAGCGGTTCAGAGAAATGTGGAAGGACGAATCTTTACGTTCGTAAGGGAACAACCAACTGCGGTGAGCCGGCTTCAGGCTTCAGTGTTGGCTGGTGGTGCGAGGAGAAGGCCGCTTTGCGGAACGGCTCTCGATGGCCTGTAGCCGTGAACTGGCGCGAGGCCTCGGCCGCAGGCATGTGAACTGTCTTCCTGGACGGAGCAACCAGGTTGATTTCAACCGTGATCGGCGGCGTGTCATCGTCATCATCATTGTCGACGGCAACAGTGAACAACGGGGCCGCCCCGACAAGTACAAGCATCAGGCCGAGGACCGCACCGCGAACCGATTTGTGCCACGTAGACATAATCTTGGTAGATTTGTTCACGCTCATCATCAGCCCGCGAGATTAGAGCCCAATTAATCACTGATTAGAATTTCTCATCTGGTTGCTGCATCCGTATCTAAACGGAAAATAGACACTTATTTAATGTGCACTGTTGCAGGTTCGCCACCACGCCACCGTAAACGGTCTGGCTTTTAATGCAAATTTCCTCGTGCTGTGCCATGTCACGGCATCGCGCTGGAGCCTGGTTCTTCATAGTTTGCACCACGTTGGACTTGAGAAAGGCAGGGGCCAGCCTCCGCCGCAGACAGCTTTGCGGCACAGGCGGCCTGATGTGTTCGGCCCGGTGGGCCTTTTACGGTTTTTCGATCGCAGCGCTCTCTTCCGGTAACGTCCCGGGAAAATCTCTGCGCACAGCCACGGGCGCGAGCGGACGGTAGATACATGCCGGATCTTCGCGGAACATGTCTGCATTCATCGCGTAAGCCCGGGCGCGCGATCCCCCGCAAACCTGCTTAAACACGCAGTCGCCGCATTTGCCTGTGAGATTGCCGGCATCCCGAAGCAAGTTAAACACCTGCGAGCTGCGATAGATGTCCGCAAGCTTTTGCACGCGGACATTCCCTCCCGTAACCGGCAGCGCCGGACAAGGGTAGACCTCACCCGTGTGAGAGATGAAGAGGGTGCCGCGCTCTTCATTCACAGGCAGAATGCCGGGGATCCCCTCCGCAAACAGGGGAGCCTCGGTTGCGCCGGCGGCCCTGGCCTGCTGCTGAATGACGTATCTGCGGTAATGCGGAGCCTCGGACGTTTTGATCTTGAACGGCAGTTTTTGCGCCAGCGCATAGATCCGGGCAAAGGCTTCTTCAAATTGTCCGGGGGAGGGCGTCTCTTCCAATTGCGCGGCACTCGCAGGCACCGGAAAGGCGACGCTCCACCGGGAAACCCGCAGGGTCTTCAGCAGTGAAGCCATGTGTTCCAGGTCATGCAGGTTGCTCTGGCAAAAGCGAGTGGTAATCTGGTATGGAAGCCTCCATTGATCTGCCCACTGTATGGCATCCATGGTCCTCGCAAAGGAACCATACACACCGCAGATCAGATCATGCAGCTCAGCGCTGGATCCATCCAGGCTCAGCCCCAACCGGGACAATCCTGCGTGCTTCAAGCTGGCAATAGCGTCGCGGTCCAGCAGAGGAGTCGCCGGAAGCGCCAGTATAGGGTGCAGGTGCCGCTGGGATGCATAGCGGACCAAGTGGCAAATATCGCTGCGCTTCAAGGGATCGGCGCCGGTCAGCACCAAGATTGGCGGGCGCATCGCGGCCACCTCATCGATCAATTGCTCGGCTTCTTGAGTGCTCAACTCCAGAGGATCGGGTTCAGACTGGATCCAGTCTCCGTAATCCAGACATGCCACATCGCAAGCCTGCGTTGTCTCCCAGATGATGATCAAAGGGGTCTCGTTTACAGCAAAATTGCTTTTCATGATCTACCTCATAGACTCTTGCCTTCTGGCGGCATAGTAGGTTCATGGAGAAAGAAGGGAATGTGACGGCCATCACACCCGCGGAGGTCCGGTTCTCCTTTGCCGAAGATCCGAGTCCTAAGAATCAATGGGTTAGATTGCACAAAGCTTTTTTTGCAGCCAACTGCCGAAGGGAGAGAAAATTGCCCGCCAAGACTAGAGAACTTAACAATCCCAATTTCTCCCTGAGCTGTTGTGCGTACACCACAAATGGTTTTCCGGAACTGATGCGCAAACAACCCCTGGGGCCCAAGTTGGATCAGAAGATTAAGCATGGTACGCGAGTGTTGTAGTGGCTGTTGCCGATCGAAGCCCTTGGCCGGAGCGGCATCTTAGGGCGCGCAATAATTCTAGGCCGACTGCTGGTTCAAATTTTTCAACTACCCACACGTTCACGAGGAATGCTGTGTTTTTGGACGATTTTCACGGCGGCAACTCTGCTGTGGATGACTTGCGGATCTTGGCAATGGCGTGATGACTTAAAAGAACGAAGCGGCTTGCAATCGCCGCTACCGGCAACACGTTTTCTAATGGATGAAGCGACAAGGACCAAGGAGGTCTATGAAGAAGTTTGTAGCATTTTTATCTGTGGTTGGCCTGGCGGCTTTTGCCTGGGCAGGAACGGCGAAAGAAGACTCGATCGAGCGCCTGCGGGCGTCGTCTGAAGTATTGACCCAAATTGCGCACGCTCCCGACAAGGGGATTCCTGAAGAAGTGCTGTCTCACGCCAAGTGCATTGCCATTGTGCCGCACCTGGTTAAGGGCGGATTCGTTTTTGGCGGCAAGCACGGCCGCGGTGTGGCAACGTGCCGCACGGCTGATGGGTGGAGTGCGCCGGCGTTTATCTCCGTGGGTGGCGGAAGCTGGGGACTTCAGATCGGCGTTGAAGGCGTTGACCTGATCATGCTGGTGATGAACGACAAAGGAATGCAACAGTTGCTCTCCAGCAAATTCCAGATCAGCGGGGAGGGATCTGCCGCCGCCGGACCGGTCGGACGCCACGCGTCCGCGGGCACGGACTGGAAGCTCGATACCGAGATGCTGACTTATTCGCGCTCCAAGGGCGCTTTTGCCGGGCTGACCCTGGAAGGCGCGGTCATCCAGCAGGACTCGGATTCCACGACCGCTGTGTATGGCAAGGACGTTGCCTTCAAATCAATCCTGACGGGCAAAGTTCCTACGCCGGAAGCGGCCAAGCCCTTTGAGCAGGCCGTGTCTACGGCAGCCCACCGCGCAGGCGCGGAGGAAGCCAAGGACGACAAGAAAAAATAGTTTCGATAACGAATCGGCCATAAAGCACGCGGCCATCCAATGGATGGCTGCATGCTTTTTGATCTGACATTTTGAATTCTTATTGTGGAATCACAGGCGCAACCGTGCCGGCGTTCTTATCGCCCAACATGCCCAGCGCCTGAACGGGCGCTAAACCCGAGCTTACGGTCATCCTCACTTTCACGGCCCCAGCCGGCGGCGAGGGAAACCAATCGGCGACTACATCGCGGGTGATTTTCTTGCCTATGTTGCCTGTACCCATGCCGGGCAGAATGAAACTAATGCTGGCCAAAGAAGCATTGTTCGAATCCAGCAATTCAATCTTGATCCCGTCATCAATTGCCGAAGTATTCTGCAGGGAAAGCCCGGTGAATTGCGTGGCGCTATTCACCAGAGGGACCATGGTGGAGAGATACGTTTGGCGGGAGTACATCGGATGCACCAGGTTCGCCAGCGCAGTGTTGCTGGCGCCGGCAACATCATCCGCACGCCGGTAAGTGTAGTATTCATTCGTGAAATTGCTGGTCTGGTCCTTCACACGCACGCGTTCGCCATCCAGTTGGAACGGAGTCCCGTTGTTGGGACAAGTGGACGCACCGTCCGCAACCGTGCCGTTGCAGATCTTCACATCGATCTCACCAGAGTTAATAAAGGTAACGTCGGACGAGACGATGGTTGTGCCTTCAATCGAAACACGCGTATCAGACTTAAATCCGGCGCCCAGAACCCGTATCGAGGAACGATCCGCGAGCAGTCCCCCGCCGGGTATTACATCACTCACATAGAGGCTGCCGGCCGGAGCAATGGTCAGCGTACCAGGAGCAAATTCCAGGGTGGTGTAGTTTTTGGAAGCATCAGCAAACAATGTGCTGGCGGTGTCAATGCTGATGGGGAACGTCTGCCCCGGCGTAAGAGTGCCGCTCAAGGGCATCGACATAGTAACCACGGGGTAGCTGACATCAGTGCCCAACAGAGCATCGGGCGAGCTGAGCTGGATTGCGATATTGGCCCCGTTTACAACAGCGATTCCTGCGGCATGTCCTGATGGATCATTTACCGCGACCCCGCGCACCGGCCCGGAGGGGACCGTAGGACGCGTGCTGCCGTGGCCGATGGGCTTTGGCTCGGTGTTGGAAAGCTGCCACTGGAAAATTCCTCCCGGAGGCACGCTGGTATCCAGTACCTTCAAGCCAATCGTTCCTGCCGGCAATGGCGGCGGAGGAGGAGTAGGCGTTGGCACCGGGGTGGGAGTCGGCGTCAACCCAGGAGCAACTGTGCCCGCGCTGGAGCTACCGCATGACCATGATCCGGCAATAGAGATAGCCAATAAGACTACCCAGAGCCTTCTAATAATATGGATAGACCTTTGACTTCCTGGCTTGATCATGGACAACTCCTGGCAGCGCCGAATCGATTTCCGGCGTTTAAGAACTTTGGGCAGTAAAGGCGCCGTTAACACGACACGCTTGCTACAGTCTGCACCACGCCTCTTAAGCCTCGGTTAGAGGCAATTGAAAATTCTAAACAAAACCGGGGTATTACGCGACTCCCGACGGACGTCTCCTATCTAGTTAAGTGCCTGCCATCCTGCAAAAAAATTGGTGAAAAGGGCCATGGGATCCGGGTCCCATGACCCCTTCTAGCAGTCGACGGATGAGCCTGCTATTGGATAGGACACAGAAAGCAGCCGCTGCGGAACAATAAATTCAATAAATTCTTGCCGGCTGGCGATGGGCAGCGGCTTTTCAGCTAAAAAGTGGGGTCACTGAGGGCCGTCATGGGGGCCGCCGGCCCAATAGCTCCCTCGCGCCAGGATGACAGCGCCCTGCGACCCACGCAGCCGTACACGCACCTGATGCAGGCCGGGCCGGGGGTTCTTCGGCTCAAAGCGCAGCAGATAACGGCTGTGCAGGTGGTTGGTAAACTCCGTCATAAATTTTTCAAAGCTTTTGCGGGAGGTAAAAAGCGCATACTCGCCGCCAGTCATGGAGGCTACGCTTTTGGAAGCATTTTTGCGCATCGCCTCGCGCGCCAGTTTCAACAAGCGCAGTATATCGAGTGCACCGCCCGCTGGGTCTGTGCGAGCGTCCCACTCGCCCCGCATGGTATCCAGAGCTGTAGATCCCGTCGGCGAGAAGGCCAGTGAATAGACGACTGTGTTGCTGTCACTGATGGCCGCAACTGCGTCATCGATCGTCACGGTGTGGCTGCCGTGGTCGCGGGTCTCACTGATCAATAGAAGGACCCGGCGACTATCCTCCGGTTGCTTGCCCAGCAACTTTACGGCATAGTGCACCGCGTCAAGGATCGCGGCGCCTTGGCGGTCTCCGTCTTCCATATTCCTCCGGGGCCCTTCCATCATGGATTTCAGATACGCCTCAGTCCGGGCGGAGTCAAAGCTGAAATCCTGAGCCAGACTCAATTCGCTATCGAATATCACGATGGCGGTCTGCACCTGAGGCTGGCTGACGATCTGGTCCAGCAAGCTGCTGATCCCTTTCATACGCTGAAATTCAAACAGTGCCGAGCGGCCCGTCTGGATCGCAATCACCAGCGAGACCGCCTCCTGCGGCTCGGCTTCGTCCATGCTGACCTGCTGCTCCACGCCATCGTCTTCGATGATGAAATCGCCCGCCTGGAGGCCAAAGACTAGTTTGCCGGCATGGTCCTTCACCAGCGCAGGCACAAAAACGACGTTCGATTGCGTGCGCAGCGTAGGAACGTTCTGTTCAGGCGTTTCCTGCGCCTGGCACGCCAGCAGGCCGCAATAGATAAAGAACAGAACTGTCAGGAGACGTGACAATCGCTGTTTCCAGGCGCCGCATCGCGCTCTGTAGCCAGACAGTGTGTCGGTCAACATGTTTGACTCCGTTCCGGCGCCGCGATCATCCAACTACGTGCCATGAAGACCATCGACCCTCTCCGCCAACACGTGATCAATTTGCTCACCAAGGCAGAAGCCCACGTTGATCTTGAAAATTCGCTCAAAGATTTACCCCGCGAGTTGCGCGGCCGCAAGCCTGAAGGCGCGCCACACACGCCCTGGCAGCTGCTGGAGCACATTCGCATTGCGCAGTGGGACATTCTTGAGTTCAGCCGCTCGGCAAAGCATAAGTCCCCCAAATGGCCGGAAGAATACTGGCCAAAGACCGAAGTGCCGCCCAGCGACAAGGCCTGGGACGCGGGCGTGAAGCAGACCCTGGCGGACCTGAAAGCCATGTGCGACCTGGTTCGAGACCCCAAACGCGACCTGTTTGCACCCATTCCTCACGGAGACGGCCAAACCCTCCTGCGTGAAGCGCTCCTGGTGGCCGACCACAATGCTTATCACCTGGGACAACTGGTGATGGTCCGCCGTAGTTTAGAACGGAAGTGAGGGCGGTTCTTGCGCCGGGATATTCAGCCTCTGTCAGGTGAATGATGTCCAGGACTTCCCCGCTTCGACGAGGGCTGGAACTGCCGGAAAAGATTCCGTAGTCCTGTCGATGGGTTCGGCGGAGATGCCGCAATCCTGCGCCCGTAAATTGAGAAATATCCCCAAGCCAACAACAACTGGCAGGCAGATCCACGCCAGGCCAATAACGTCCACCTCCTGCACAACCCGTAGCACGGCAAGCAAAACGGCGACCTCTCTCGAAGCCGCCGTCTGAGTTGCAACTTGAGTTTGCTGATTTGCTAGGTCCCCTCGTTCCAGCTCGCCAGATACTCTTCCTGCTCTGGCGTGAGCTTGTCGATCTTAACGCCCATCGACTCCAGCTTCAGCCGCGCCACTTTCTTGTCCAGCTCTTCCGGCACGGGATAAACCTTGCGTTCCAGTGACAGATGGTTCTTGACCAGATACTCAGCGCAGAGCGCCTGGTTGGCAAAGCTCATATCCATCACGGAAGCCGGATGGCCCT
>JBGPZS010000131.1:0-9068 GCA_041493865.1 Terriglobia bacterium | reverse complement strand
CTGGCTGGCGCCGGCGTTGTTCGGATGGCGGCCAGTTACCTTCTGGCAGGCTCTCGGACTGCTGGCCCTATGCCGGATCCTGTTCGGAGGCATGGGAGTGATGAGAGGCACAGCCGCCAATTCCCGGCGGCGAATGCGAGAGCGAATGGCCGAACGCTGGGAGAAGATGACGCCGGAGGAGCGCGAGAAGTACCGCCAGAGCTTTCGCGGACGCTGCGGCCCATTCGAGCCGCCCGATGCCACGCCGGCCGCGTGAGCCCAGGCCGGCGTTTCCCTCGGTCACACAGGACCTGAGACCGAAATAGGCGACGGAGCAAAAGCTGGCTTCTGCGATCGTCAGATCCAGCTTTTGCTCGAAACCAGCCGGCCTGAGCCAGCTTACTTCTTCGGCGTTGCAACCGGTGCTTTTTCTTGCTGTGCCCCGCCGTTTCCTTGCGCTGGTTGGGCCGGGCTGCCTGCCGCTTGCGTGGCGGCCGGTTGTGTTCCCTGGGGCTCAGGTTTTGCCGGCATATCGGCTGCAGTGAAGCGCGGCAGCATGTCGTCGCGCATGGCCAATTGATAAACTGACGCAGCCACTATGATTGCGTCTTTCTTCACGTCGTCTTCGATGATTCGCTCGTAAGTATCGATATTGGTGTGCCACGTGTCAGTGAAATACTCGATTGGGTCCTGCCCCAGCCCAATGCCGGGTAGTCCGGCCTGTGAGAATGAGCTTGAGTCCGTGCCCCCGGCGCGGCGGTTCTTGCTGGAGATCGCGCCAGCGATGCCGAGATCACCAAATGGCAGAAGGGCCTCGCGCAGAATATCGGCGTCCTGCGGCGGACCAAAAACGCTCGCTCCCCGAATGCGTCCGGTTCCGGAATCGACGTTGAAGTAGGCCACCAGTTTGTTGAATTCCGGCTTCGGTTCCTCAAAGCTGCCAAAATGTTCCTTTACGTAGGCCTGCGAGCCAAGCAAACCCTCTTCTTCACCGCTCCACAGCGCCACGCGGATGGTGCGCCGCGGCTTTACACCCAGCGACTTCAAAATTCGCGTCGCCTCCATCATGATGGCGCAGCCAATGGCGTTGTCCGTCGCGCCCGTGGCGGAGTGCCAGGAATCAAGATGCCCGCCCAGCATCACCACTTCATCTTTCCGCTCCGTGCCCGGAATTTCCGCAATGGTGTTGTAGGAGGTCTTGCCCTCCGGGTAAGTCTTGTTCTGGATATTGAACTCCAGCTCAACCGTGGATCCATCGGCCATGATGCGCGCGATACGCCCGTAATCTTCATTGCGTAGGACCACGGTGGGCACGACTTTGGCGATGTCATACGTGCGGTTCTGGAAGGCGCGTATGCGCCCGTTGCCCATGCGCGCATCGTTGACGCGCATCCGCGCGCCGTTTGCCAGCAGGAATTCATCGATCTGCTGGTTGATCTGCTGGCCGGTCAGGGTCCCCGGAGGGTCCTGCTGCTGTTGCTGCGCGTTGCGTTGCGGCCCAAATTGTCCGGCGTTGGGGTTCTTGGGATCAAAGCGCTCAGCCACTACTTTGTCGTCCAGCCGGCGCGCGGGCACCTCAATCACAACCGGCACCACTTCCGCTTTGCCAACCATCACGATCTTGCCCTTGACTTTGTCTTTGATTGAGTCAAGATATGCCGTCAAGCCTTCTTTTTTTGGCTTTTCCGGCGGCACCAACTGAAAGACCGATGCGGTCACCGTGCCATTGGTCCCCGGAGTCCATGCCAGCACTTTGAAGGTAAGCTGGTCTTTGATGGGCGCAACAATGTAGCCGCTTGCTCTCTCATTCATCCATCCTGGATGGCCAAAGTCCCAGGGTTCCAGGTGGGCATTCTCCAGCCCCCAGTCCTTCATCTGCTTGATGGCCCAATCGGCGGCGGCTTTGTGATTGGGAGAGCCGGTCAAGCGGGGGCCGTAAATATCGGCCAGAAAGTGCATGGTGTGCATGATCTGGGAGTGGTCGTTTTCTTCCGCACGCACCTTCTTGTTAATCTCGGGATCGAGCGCGGACTGGGCCTGCGCCGTCACCAGCGCAACACTCATGACGAAAGCGAACAGACGAATGGACTTGGGCATCGAAACTCTCCTTGGTGCATTTCTTCGGGTGAATAACGATAATGGCAGTCGCCTGCAAACGCAACGGGATTCGCCCAGCCGTTTACGCTTGCTAGAAGAACTTTCAACTCCTATGCTACTCAGTCTGATTTGCTCCATCATTCTGATTCATTGAAATACCTGGAAAGGCAATATGAGAACGATTCCCGATCGTCGTGCATTTCTGGCCTGTTTTTCTGGTTTAGGCCTGGCTTCAGCCCTTTTCCCAAATGTGTTATGGGCGAGAATTGAGGAAGAGAAGGCCTCCCGCATTACCGAAGAAATGCTGCGTTCAGCGGCATCTGTCGCCGGGCAGCCCTTTACCGATCAACAACTGGACCAGATACTGGCGGGGGTGAATCAACACCTTGCGGAGTATGACACGCTGCACAAGATCGAGTTGGATAACAGCGTCGCTCCGCCTTTTTATTTCAATCCCCTGGTTCCAGGTATGGCGCCGGGCATGAAGGGTGACCGGGTGAAACGCCCGTTTCAGATGGGCCCTCGGGAGCGGGTAAGCCGGCCACAGAATCTTGAAGATGTTGCCTTCTGGCCGCTGACCCGGTTGGCTGAACTGGTTCGATCCAAGCAGGTGCGGTCCGTGGAACTCACGGAGATGTACATCTCCCGGATCAAGCGGTACAACCCCAAGCTGCTTTGCGTTGTAACGTTGACTGAAGATCTGGCCATGCGCCTGGCCCGTGAAGCCGATAAAGAGATCGCGGCGGGCAACTATCGCGGACCGCTTCATGGAATCCCCTGGGGGATTAAAGATCTGGCGGCTGTTAAAGGCTATCCTACGACCTGGGGAGCAGCCCCGTTCAAGGACCGCATCATCGATACTGATGCGACAGTGGTGTCACGGTTGACCCAGGCCGGCGCTGTACTGATTGCAAAGCTGGCTACGGGTGAATTGGCTTTGGATGATGTCTGGTTTGGCGGCCAGACGAAGAACCCCTGGGACCTCTCGATGGGTTCCCAGGGATCGTCCGCCGGACCTGGGTCGGCTACGGCCGCTGGACTTGTAGGTTTCTCGATCGGCACAGAAACCGGCGGATCGATCGTGGAGCCTTCAGGAATTTGCGGAGTGACAGGGCTGCGCCCAACATTTGGGCGGGTCAGCCGTCACGGTTTCATGACGCTGAGCTGGAGCCTGGACAAGATCGGCCCCATGTGCCGCAGCGTGGAGGACTGCGCTGTGGTCCTCAACGCAATCCAGGGGCCGGATGATCGCGATCTTTCCGTGGTGGATGTACCGTTTA
Organism: Terriglobia bacterium; assembly: GCA_041493865.1. Lineage (GTDB taxonomy): Bacteria > Acidobacteriota > Terriglobia > Terriglobales > Acidobacteriaceae > Angelobacter. The sequence continues at coordinate 5,712 of JBGPZS010000131.1, read as the reverse complement.
ATTGGGATGCAAAACTGGATATTCACAAGCTGCGGGTCGGCTATCTGAAAGCCGCTTTTTCCAACACGCAGCAATCGGCCGCAGTGGACGCCAATGACCAGGCGGCGCTGGCAAAAATTCGCGGTCTGGGCATCAATCTTGTGGAAGTAGCATTGCCGCCCGAGCCGGCATTGAATGTCTCCGCTCTGATCACCGCGATCATCTACGGGGAAGGCAATGCAGCTTTGAAAGACCCGGTTGAGACGCGTCCTGAACGATTGGTGCGTCAGGACCGCGTTGTCCGCCAGAATTCCCTTCGCCTTCTGCCAGCTGTCGAGTATCTCAATGCCAGCAGGGTTAGGACTCTGCTCATGCAACAAATGGCGCGCGTCATGTCAGAGGTCGATGTTTATCTGGTTCCATTTGACTACGCGGACTACACTCCAAATCCGGTTGCGACGCTGAATACATCGGTCACCAACCTGACCGGACATCCGTGTGTGGTTGTCCCTCACGGTTTCAATGAGAAGGGAAATCCCACAAGCCTTACTTTTATAGGCAGGCTTTTCGGCGAAGCCGAGATGCTCGCACTTGCGCGGGCGTATCAACAGGCAACGGATTGGCACCTCAAGCGCCCGAAGGGGATCAGCTAATTTAGGGCGTTGACGAAAGATTTGCTATTCCTCTGGGATGCATGCGCTGGATTCAGATCAATTTTCCGTTGGAGCTTGTCATGACAAAAATGCCCGTGTTGGCCTTGGTGATTCTGATTGCCGGTTCTGCCCTGGGGCAGAAGAGAGAACAGCCGGGAACAAAGTGGACGGAAGATCAGCTTCGGCGTGCCGTGGCCCCGGCGCGCGTAGGCAAGAAGCTTACGCCTCCTGCGTGGCCCAGCCATGCGAAGGTTGCTGTGTGTATCAGCTTTGATGTCGACAACGAGTCTTATCTCCTGGCTGCCGGTGAAACCTCACCGAATATCCTCTCGACCGGTGACTTTGGCGCGCAGAGCGGATTGCCGCGCGTTCTCAAACTCCTGGACAAGCACCAGATCCCGGCTTCTTTCTTTATTCCTGCCGTAAGCGCGATGTTGCATCCCGAGATGGTTCCGGCGATCCTCAAGAACGGAAAGAATGAGATCGGCGTACACGGATGGATCCATGAATATCTTCCCGCTTTGTCCGACGCTGCTGAAGAGGAGCGCCTGCTGGATCAGGCGATTGCGTATTTGACCAAGGCTTCAGGAAAGCGCCCGGTGGGATATCGGGCGCCGGCGTGGGCCTTTAGCGAAAACACGGTTGGACTGCTGCGCAAGAAGGGCTTTTTGTACGACACCAGCTTGATGGCGATGGATGAGCCGTACGAATTGATGTCAAACGGTGAACCCACCGGCATGGTTGAATTGTCGATTGACTGGACGCTCACTGAAACTCCGTATCTGGGCCGCGGAGGCACCATGCCATCGCCCGACCATCTTTTTCAGCTATATAAAGAGGAGTTCGACGGAGCGTACGAAGAGGGCACCACATTCATCCTCACGCTCCATCCGCAGGTGGTCGGACACCGCGCACCGATCCAGCAGTTGGATAAGCTGCTGGCGTATATGAAATCAAAGCCGGGGGTCTGGTTCGCCACGGCGGAGCAGATCGCCCGTTACGTCAAGAACCCACCAAGCAAACCATAGAGGAAGCCGAGTTCGGCTAAAAAGCTTCTACAGTTCGACCGGCCGTCACGGGAGCACTCGCACAGCGCTGGAATCTTTCGCAAACTGGTGTAAAATTTGCGGCTTGGGAACCTGGGCTCTTTTTTAGCTGCAAGTCGATCACGCAATGCCCTTGGCTAGCCGGTTTCGTTGATGCCATGCTTCAGCGTGAAAGATCCGGCGTGAAAGTAGAAAGGTACCGCATGGAAGTTATCGGGACACACGAAACGAAGAGCGCTCCTGAGTTGGAAACATCTTCTATGGTCCGGTCGTGGGTGAACACCAATCCTTTCACCCAGGGGATTGCCAGCGTACAAATCAGATCTGTTGACGGACAGTTGCGGGTAACCATCGAAGGCGCCGCTAACGGGGCGCCTTTCCATTGGGGGGAAGTAGCGGTTGAAGCCGTTTACGCCGAGAATGCAGTGTCGCGGCGCGGCATGGCCTTCGCAGCCAGATACCATTTTGGATTTCTCGAGACATTGATCGAGGGGAATGTGAACGGCGGCCTGCTGGTGCTGGCGGCGTTCCATACTTTCCGTGACGGCAGCCGTCGCTCGAACTATTTCTCTCGCGAATTCTTTCACGAGGTGGCGCCGTGAATCATGTTGCCCTGGAACAACTGCAAGAACGTGCCTCTGGCACAGGTGTGGACCTTGACTCGGTTGAGTTGACCGGGAATTGGGTGAACACCAATGCGTCTCCTTCACTGATGCGGCGCGTACAACTTGAGCCTGGACAAAACCAACTCGTGATGCGTGTCGCCGGCGCGGAGCCCGGTCTGCCGGAAGACTGGGGTGAAACCGAAGCGCAGCTATTCGCGGAGAACACAGCCTCGGGGCTGGCGATGGCTTTTAGCGCTTCGTTCGATCTGGGCGGTATCGAGAGCTTGTTACAGGGATACGTGGTGAAAGGTGTTCTGGTCATCGTCAGCTTTACCCGGGTAAAAGACGGCCGGGACCGTTCCAGTAGTTTCGGCAAAGAGTTCTTCTACCGGGCTTCCTGAGCGGCATTTCGAAAAAACGGACTTGTGACGATTGCAGGCAGCAAAACTGTGCCCGTATCGTACACTCTCCCCGTTTTGTATTTCTCGTGAAGCTGATGTAGGCTACGCCACCTGGCGCAATTCCATCCTTGAGGTCGCACTGCAATGGACAGGCCACTGCGTTTTCACTGGAGCCTTTCGCAGGCTGGTGACAAACTCCGGCGGGCGCAAGCCACGGTCAAAATGTCCGGCCTGTTCGACCTTGGGCGGCAGATACAGGTTTGCCGCCACGCGGAGAAGAACGGCGTTGAGTCCATGCTGATGGCCATTGGCTTCACCCGGCCCGACCCGCTGCAGCTAGCCATCGCCATCGGACTGCAGACGGAAAAGATCAAATTCATGGTGGCTTGCCGCTCCGGCCTGGTCTCACCAACCTTCTTCGTGCAACAGATGAATACCGCATCCTCGCTTTTGCCGGGCCGCATTCTGCTCAATATCGTGTGCGGGCACACACCGCACGAATTGCGTTACTACGGAGACTTTCTGGACCATGATGACCGCTACCGGCGTACGGGCGAGTTTCTGACCGTCTGCCGCGGCCTGTGGAGCGGCGCCTTTCCTTACAGCTTCAATGGCGAGTATTACAAGATAGAAAACGCGCGCCTGCATACGCCATTTTTCGGCAAGGGTAAGAACGGGCCGGAGATCTTTGTCGGTGGAAATTCAGGTGAAGCTGCGGGTCTGGCTATCCGGCACGGCTCATGCCTGTGGCGCTTTCCCGCGGCCCCATCCGATTTGGAAGGACAGATCGGTCCGGCGCTGGACCATGGGGTTGAAGCCGGGTTTCTCACATCGATCATCGCGCGGCCCACACGCGATGAAGCGTTGGCTGCCGCAGCCGCGCTGATAGAGAGCGTTGGAACGGAGGCCCGTGCGGTCCACCAGCAAGTTGCCGCCAATGTGGACTCACAAGGTTTCCGCTCAGTGTATGAGATGGCACTGGGCGACTCAGCCTGGGTTACTCCTTGTTTGTGGACAGGCGCCGTGCCTTATCTGGGCGCACCAAGTATCGCGCTGGTGGGTTCATTCGAAGAGATAGCGGACGCAATCATGGCCTACAAAAACAACGGGATTACACAATTCCTTTTTATGGGTTGGCCCGACCTTGAAGAGATGGAGTACTTCGGTTCCGGCGTGCTGCCCCTGATTCGAACACGCGAACAGGAGCAGCAAACTGGACCGCTTCCCGGAAGAAGATCGCGAGCGGAAAGCGCATGAAGCCGGGCGACAACTCGGCAAAGGCATTGCGGTTTCACTGGAGGCTTCTCCAGCGAGGCGAACAGTCCGGCGTCACCAGGGCGGGCCAGTCTGAATCCATGGAAGCGGGCCTGCCGGACTTGGAGGCGCAGGTGGATTTCTGCCGCCAGGCCGAAGAGAGCGGTATTGATTCGTTGCTCGTGGACATCAACTTCGCCAAACCGGAGCCGATGATGCTGGCCACAGCGCTGGGGGTGAAGACACGGGCAGTAACGTTCATGGTGGCCATCCGTTCCGGCGTGATCTCGCCAGCCTTGTTTGCCCAGCAGGTGAATACGCTCTCGGCATTGACCAACGGCCGCGTGAACCTCAATGTTGTTGCCGGCCATTCGCCGGACGAACAGCATTTCTATGGCGACTGGTTATCGCATGACGAGCGCTACGCCCGCACGGCTGAATTTCTTGAGATTTGCCACGGGCTGTGGGACAGAAATGGCGGCGTGAATTTCCGCGGCAAATATCTCCAGGTGGAAGACGCACGGATCAACACGCCGTTTGTTTCTCCCAGCCGGACCGCTCCGGAGATTTTTATCGGCGGCAATTCTGATGCCGCGCGCGATCTGGCCCTGCGCTATGGCACTTGCTGGATGCGCCTGGGCGACACACCCGGCAATGTGGCCAACATCGCCGCGAGTGTGCTGAGCGCCGGCAAAGAGCTGGGCCTGCGTCTTTCCATCATCTGCGAAAGCAGCCGGGAGGAGGCCTTGAAGGCCGCGCAGCAACTTGTGGCCGGTGCTGAAGCCAAGCCGCACAATTCTGAAGGTGAGCGCCGGTTCGTACAGGAGAGCGACTCTCACTCCATTCGATCACAGTACGCAATCGCAGAATCCGAGTGGCTTACTCCCTGGTTGTGGACGGGTGCTGTGCGCACGCACGGCGCGCCATCGATCGCCCTGGTGGGCACGCCCAGCACCGTGGCTTCCGCCATCCTGGAGTACAAGCGTGCCGGGGTTACCCACTTTATTTTTTCCGGCTGGCCGAAACTTGAAGCCATGAAACGCTTTGGACGAGAAGTGCTTCCCCTTGTGCGCGAGCTTGAGAACATACCTGCTGATTGAGCTGTCCACAATTATTTTTGCTGGTAGTAAAATCACCTCATCGCGCGTCAGCAGATTAACTTGAGAATCGGAGTGGACGTGACAGCTCGGAATCCCGAACCAGATCCTCAGGCCACGCCGGCCCGGCAGGAAAGCAGCCTTGAGAGCCGGTTCCGCAAGCTTCTGGAGGCGGCGCCGGACGCTATCCTGGAGGTAAATGCGAAGGGGCGAATCATGCTCCTTAACGAAGCTGCGGAGAGGATGTTTGGTTACAGCCGCGGCGAGCTGTTGGGTCTGAACGTTGAAAATCTGGTGCCCGCCGCAATGCGTGGCCGCCATGCTCAGCATCGTGCTTCCTTCGCCCGCCATCCCAACACGCGGCCCATGGGGACCGGCCTGGAACTGCAGGGGCAGAAGAAAGACGGCACGCTTTTCCCGGTGGAGATCAGCCTCAGTCCCAACTGGATTGAGGGATCGCTGCACGTGATTGCCTCGGTGCGCGACATCACGGAGAGAAAGCTGGTGGAGGACCGCATACGCACCTTGAGCGAGCAATACACGGCTGAGCTGAGGGTCAAGAATGAGCTGCTGGAGGCGCGCAGCCGCGAAGCCGAGCAGGCAAACCGCTTGAAGAGCGAATTCCTGGCCAGCATGAGCCACGAACTGCGCACGCCGCTGCACACCATCATCGGGTT